>NZ_SOGM01000098.1:0-49917 GCF_004403545.1 Cryobacterium sp. TmT2-59
GCCGGCCGACTACTCGCCCTCGCCGCCGGAATCTGGCACAACTGGCTCCTCGGAACACCCAACAAACGATCCCTCATCGCCTACGACCATTAGGACTCACTCATCTAGGGCCATGACATGGTTGGCCGTGGCTGCGTTGCTGTTCCTGTTCTTCATGGTCCGCGAACGGACGGCACGGGATCCGTTGCTGAACGTTGGCATCCTGACCCGCCGTCCGGTGCAAGCAGGCGTTTTGGTCATGCTTGCGGCCAGCGCCCTTCTCGTTGGGAGCTTCTTCCTGTTCTCCTTCGTGCTCCAGAGCCACCACGGATGGTCGCCACTTGCAACGGGCTTCGCCTTCTTCCCTATTGCGGTGGCCACGCTCTTCGGCGCGCACCTGAGTGGTCACATCATTTCAGAGAACGGCGGTCGTAGGGTTGCAGCGGTCGCATTCATCCTTGCTACATTGGGCACAGGTTTAGCGGCCTTCGGACTCGACACCATTCCGCTGCTGATCGCGGGCGTCAGTATCGCTGCGCTTGGCCTCGGCGGTGCCTTCGTCTCCGCGACGACGACGGCGATGTCGCACGTTGAGCCGCATGAAACGGGCATCACCTCGGGAATCATCAACACCTTCCATGAGCTGGGCGCGGCAGTCGGCGTGGCGGCCCTCTCGGTCATCGCGGCCGGCAGCCTGGCCGCGCCGCAACAAACGAGCGGGTTCGTGACGGGCTACTGGACTATTGCCGTTGTCGCGCTCGTCGCTGCCGTAGTCGCGGTTGCGATTGTGCCGGCGGGAAAGCCTGCAGCGGGCACCCCCCGCTTCGTGCACTGATTCTCGCCGAGTCAGGCTTTCACTCGGGCGACGACGTCTGCGCGCTCGCGGCGCTCAGGCCTTGCGGTACCGTCATGACCGCCAGCGGTACGGTTCCCGCCTGGGCGAACGAACCCTGATGAGGACGTCGTTGGCGCCGACCGTGGGGGAGTCGGTGTCCTCGAGGGTTAGGACGTCAGCGGTGCCGTAGGCGTGCTGGATGATGGCCTTCATTGTTCGTTTCGCATGGTTTCCGTCGGATATCGCACACCCGTCAGTTCCTCGGATGCCGTCCAGAGGCGTGCGGCCAGTGCCGGGTCGTGCGCGGCGGTGGATCGGCCCACGAGTACGGGCGGACCGGCCATTTCCCGCCGCTTGCCTGGGCCGGCGTAGCTGGCGCCGGGAATCGGTTCGGTCGCGGCGAACAGGGTCGGGGCCGCGCCACCTACAGCGTCTTGGGCGAACATTTTGTTGAGGAGCCCAACCCCGGCGTTGAGCAGGGCGTTGTAAGAGGTTGACCCGAGGTTCGTGGATGCCCAACCGGGGTGTGCGGCTGTTGCGATGACTCGGGATCCGGATGCCTCGAGTCGCCGCTGCAGTTCGAGTGTGAAGAGTAGGTTCGCCAGCTTCGACTGCCCGTAGGCGGCCCCGCGACGGTAGCGGCGGGTGGTCCAATTGAGGTCGTCAAAGTCGATGTGACCGGTGCGGTGGGCGCTGCTTGCGACGGTCACTACGCGACCGGTGATGTGTGGCAGAAGCAAATTCGTTAGCGCGAAGTGCCCGAGGTGGTTGGTGCCGAACTGCAACTCGAAGCCGTCTGCCGTGTACCCGAAGGGCGGTACCAGTATTCCGGCGTTGTTGACGAGAGCGTGGATGTCCCCGCTCCAGGCTGTCGCGAACGCCCGCACTGATGCGAGGTCGGCGAGGTCGAGCCGACGCACCTCGGTGGAACCCGTGATCGTGGCGGCGGCGGCTTTTCCTTTTGATTCGTTGCGGACGGCGAGGACAAGGTGCGCGCCGCGGGCGGCCAGGGCTCGGGCTGCCTCGAGCCCGATGCCGCTATTGGCGCCAGTGATGATGATTGTTTTGCCGGTCAGGCCTGGTATGCGAGCGGCGGTCCACTCCGCGGTAACGGGGGCAGTCATGATTGTTCCTTTCGGCATTCGAGCGTGTCGATTCTGGTGGTCTGCTGCGGGAGTTGAAGGTCGTGGCGAGCGGAGGCGAGTCGTTCCTTGTGCTTGAAGTACCGTAAGAAGACTGCGTACGTGGTTCCGCCGAGAATGGCGGCGACTGGCACTGTCCAGGTCAGATCCATTTTTATTTCCTCGGTGAATGTGGGTGGGCTAGCGGTAGCTCCTGAGCTACGCGCGCTTCGGTGACCCCAGTCCTGGTTTCTGGAGACTGGATCGCGGTCCGCCGTACAAACCTAAAGACGAAGAACATGGCGGCCAGGCCCCACACGAACGTCATGATTCCAGTCGCCTCGTAAAAGATACTTCCCGCTTCGGGTGACCAGAGGTGATAGACCGTCTCGATCACCTCAGCGTCGCTTCCAGGGAGAAAAGTCGTGTTGTTCAGGCCAACGGCCTTCACGACATGGTCGAGGAATCCATCGACGATGCCGAAGTAGAAGAACACTATCCCCGCGTAGCCAGCGTAAATCCAGGAGGACAGTCGGTCTCGGCCTCGGCTGTGCCACCACATCAGCAGCAATGGGACAGTAACCAGTGCGCCTACCGGTATGAGCAGTTCCAGGCCCAGGCGATACACGTGATGGATCGAGGTCACGAGAATCATGAGCTCAGTGAAGATGAGAGTTCGAAGTACGGTTTTGTCTTTTAGTAGTGATTTCATTCTTTTCCTTTTGAGTTGGTGGTGTGAGCTCCCAGCGGCGGCAGCGGGCTAGCGGTAGCTCATCAGGGTGTGGAAGAGGGCCGTATCCAGTGGGGTGGGCGTGGCGCCGAGCCTCGCGATCTTCTTGCTGTCCACGACGAAGGGTTCGTCGAACTGGTACTGCATTTCAACGAGTTCGCGCATAACCGGGCTGACCATGCCGATCGCACCGATGAGCAGGCGGGGGATTCTGCGCATCCGTCCTCTGGAGTGGCCGGCCTTCGTGAAGACCATCTCGACGAGTTGCCGCGTGGTGCGTGTGTCCGGGTCGTTGGGGAGGTGCCACGTTTCGCCTGGCGCGTCGGGGTGCTCGCCGAGGATGGCCAGTCCTTCACCGATGTCGGGGATATAGGTGTAGCTGTGTGGCTGGTCCGGGTTCCCAAGAACGGTTGCGGCGGAGCCGTTGAGCGCTGCGGGGAAGAGTCGATCGCCCAGGTTCGATTGTGCTCCGCCGCGAGGTCCGAAGTAATCCGAGGCACGACCGATCGCCACTTCCACTCGGCCGGAATGGTGGGCGGCCAGCAAGGTCCGGGCCATGTCCCCGCGGAGTCGACCCTTCTTGGTGTGGGCGTTGTAGTCAGTCTCCTCGGTCAGAATGCGGCCGTCCGGCCGTCCGTACATGTACACGTTCTCCATGCTGACGAGTCGGGCGCCGTTCGCTTCTGCTGCCGCCAGCACTCCCGCCTGCAGGGCGGGGAATTGTGCGGTCCACTCGGGGTACGGCGGAGCGAGAGTCTGATACACGACGGCGGCGCCCCGGGCCGCCTCGGCAGTGAACTGGGGGTCGCGGGCGTCACCTGCGACTACCTCCACATCGACGGGCACCGCGGCCCGGCCGCTGCGGTTGACGAGGCGGACGGATTCGCCGCGGCGATGGAGCGCGTCAAGGGTAGCGAGACCGATCGCACCGGTACCGAAGATGACGTGCCTCGGCGCGCTCATGCGTTGCCCCGAGCCGATCTCGTCCGGGAGTCGGCCTCACGGATGGGGCGGACCAGGATGGTCAAGCCCAGGGCGAGGATCCAGATTCCCCAGGCGGAGCTGCCGAGCAGGCCGGCCAGGTCCCAGACCGGGAAACCGGGGAATGCGGTTGCCAGGATGTCGCCCTGATTGAGGAGGTAGAGGGCGCTGGCGAGGAGTCCACCGGCTCCAAGCCAGCGCGGCAGCAGCCCGCTGCGGAGAATGATGATGCTCACGACCACAGACCATACGATCACGAGGAGTTGCCCGAGGTGTTCGCCGAGGAGAGCGCCGCCGAATTGGTGCTGTGTTGTCCACGCTGCGTCGATGGCCGCCTGTGTCATCGGGTCGCCCGTGACGAAGGCGGTGGCGAGCGGGGGGACGACGAAGACCCAGCGGAGGAAGCCGATCAGAGACAGCAGCACGGAAACGGCGCCGAGTGCGGTGGCGGCCTTGAGGACGGGGTCGTTCTGACGCCCGAGGACGGCGGGCAGCAGGAGGATCGGGATGGCGATGATGGCGTAGGTCCAGGCGGTGGCGAACCAAGTCCAGGTCAGCGGGGCACCCCCGTCCACAAACGCTGGGAGCACCAGGCTGGCTGGCTCGCGCAGCACGTCGGGCCAGTCGAAGGTGGCGGAGAGGATGCTCGCCGCGGCAGTGAACGCGACGGCGCCCCCGGCGAAGAGGAGTCCGGTGGTTCGCCGGAGGGTATTGGTGCGAGGCAGGGTCATGGTCAGTTTTCCTTGTCGGGATTTGGATTGCGTACGCTGTACTCTACTTATAAAGTACAGCGTACGCAATACCGGATCCGAAGGAATTCGGGCCGGGCGTTCGCTTACATGAGAGAGCTGGCCCTAATGCCCGTGAGCAGTTGGCTCAACACGCGCTCGTAGTGTTCGTCGCTGCCGTATCGGCTCATTGCCTCGGCCACCTCGACCGTCAGTGCATATTCGGTCGGCGTTCCCGGCAGCGTGCTCTCCGCTGGCTGGTCTCCGCTCCCGGTCTCGCGCGCTACGACGAAAGATGCCCAGCCGTAGTTCAGGGCGACGATGCCGCTGAAGGTGGCAACCGCACTGTCGCCCGAGATGCCGGCGCGGTGGAGTATGCGGAGCGCGGCTTCCCCAATGGGGAGCACGCTCGGCCCGGGATACGGGTTGGCAATGAGCGGGGCGATGGCCCACGGGTGGCTCGTGAGGAGCTCTCGGTGTCTTCGTGCGAATGTCCCCAGGTCAGCGATCCAGCTGTCGGTCTCGCTGGGGCGCTCGAAGCGGTCGAGCACGCGGTTTAGCAACGCGTCAACGAGTTCGTCCTTGGTGGAGAAGTAGCGGTAAAGCGCCATCGGTGATGATTGGAGCTCGGTGGCCACAGCGCGGATCGTCAGCGCCTCGAAGCCGGCGGCCGCGACGCTCTCCGCCGCGCCCAGGATGGATTCGACGGTGAGGGAGTTGCGTGCTCGGCGATGGCGAGGAGCGTCGGAGTTGGTTTCTGACATCTGATCAACTTTCTGGCACAGGGTCTTGTGTACCACGTACGTTATGCGTTAGCGTACACCGTACTCGATTGTTTCTTCTGGAAGGACACGCATGTCTTTTGTTCGTTGGGCCCCTACAATTCTCAGCTTTCCGATTGGCGGGTGGGTCGCCACGGCGCTCGTCGGCCCGGTCGACAGCCCGCTGTCCGGGGCCGCTGCAGGAGCCGTTGCTGGCGCTGCGCTCGGTGCCGTTCAGTGGTGGGCGCTGCGCACAAGCGTCAACTGGATGTGGCTGCTGGGCAGCATTCTCGGAATGGCGGCCGGCAGCGCTTTGGCTGCCGCAATCACTGGCGCCGGCACAACCGTGACTGCCCTCGTCACGGCCGGACTCGTCGCAGGCACGACGATGGGGATGGCCCAAGGGCTCTCCCTCCGCCGGGGAATGCGCGTCGCGGGCCTCTGGGCGGCAACGGTGGGCTTGAGCTGGGCGGCGGGCTGGGCGATCACGGCCAACGTGATCGTCGATACCGAGGCCGGCTACGTCATCTTCGGGCTGAGTGGGGCTCTCCTGGTCACCATCGTCACCGGAGTCATGATCCGATGGATCCTGGGCTGCACGTCGGTACTTGGCGTCTCCCAAATTCCTGCGGCTGATCACCAGCCCATTACCGAGCCAGTCGCATGATGACGTTCGCTGCGAGCCTGTTGCTGATTGCCCTACCCATCGCCTTCAACGCAGCCTTCGCCCTAGTGGCCGTGAAATTCGACTACCCAGACGTCCTGCGCCGCCCGACTGTAGAGGTGCTCGAACGGTTCCGCCAGGGTGGATCTGCGCTCGTGCTGCTGTGGTGGGCGTTCGCCATGACGGCGGTGCTCTTGGCCCCCCTCGCGGTGCTTGTTTCAGGATCCCTTGCCGGCGCGGACCCGACCCTGCTGGGAATGGGCGCGACGGTAGGGGTGCTCGCAGCAGTCGTGCAGTTCCTCGGGCTCATCCGCTGGCCGTTCCTCGTTCCTTATCTCGCTCGCGCCATCGCGGAGCCGGATGCCACTCCCGCGCGGCGGGAAGCGATCGACGTCGTCTTCCAAGCCTTCAACCGCTACCTGGGTGTTGCCGTGGGCGAACACCTCGGCTATCTGCTTACCGGAACGTGGAGCATCCTCGTCGGGATCGCGATCACACAGGGCACGGTCGTGCCGCCCTGGTTGGGCATCGTCGGAATCGTCGTCGGCGCGTTGCTCGCACTGTGCTCACTCGAATTCGTCGGACCCTTCGAACGCAGCGGCTGGAGAGTAGCGGCTGCACTCACGCCCGCCACCTACATCCTGTGGTCCCTCTGGCTTGTCGGCACCGGCGTGGCACTGCTCCTGTGAGCGAGAGCCCCAGCAAGCTCACTATCCTCCCGCGGACCGCGCTCGTATTCGGTGCCACCGGCTTCATCGGCAAGTGGCTGGTGAAGGAGTTGCTCGATCAGGGTGCCTCCACAACCGCGGCGGTCCGGGATGCACGCTCGGTAGAGAGGCTCCTCGACTGGCTGGGAAACCACGGCGCCAGGGCGAACCTGTTGAACTTCATCACGGTGGACCTCGGCCGTGACGGACTAGGGATCGACCAGCACAGGCACGCGACCGGGAACCTGGCCGCGGTGACGGATGTCTTCAACGCGGCCGGCGCCTACTCCTTCGGGATGACCTCAGAGCAGGCTCGCTCGGCGAATGTTGACACGTCACGTCGAGTCGTCGAATTCGCGTCCCACCTGCCGAACCTGATCCGGCTCGTACATCTCTCGGGCTACCGTGTTGGCGGTCAAGATCCCCACTCCGCTCCGTGGTCCGTACCAAGACGACGCGCTGAGTACTCCCGTCTGGGCGCCTACGAAGCTTCGAAGAAGGAGAGCGACGCGGTCGTTCAGGCCACCGCGGATCAGTTTCAGGTGCCCCTCACTGTAGTGAACCCGGCGACCGTCATCGGGCATTCACTCACCGGTGAATCAGACCAGGTCCTGGGTCTGGCAACGAGCGTCCGTGATCTCATCGCCGGGCGACTCCGCGCGATTCCGGGCAGTCGCGCGACTTTTGTCCCTGTCGTGACCATCGACTACCTGACCCGGTTCATGACTCTGCTGCCTGCTCTAGAAGAGACCCGGGGAATGTCGTACTGGGCGCTGGACGACGACACGCCCTCCTTCCCCGACCTGCTGCAAGTCATCGCCGATCACCATCGAGTCGCACCGCCCCGGACGCGCCTTCCCGTCACGCTCGTCAAGATGCTCCCGCAGTCCCTGACACACGCCCACCCAGAAACCTTGAACTTCCTGTCACCTGATCGATATCCCACGGGTCCGGCCACAAGACTCGCACGCAGCCACGGGCTCGAACACCCCGACGTTCGCACCTCGTTGAAACGATGGAGCGACTACCTCGAGGCGAGCACGCGGAAGACGTCGGGATAGCTCCTGAAACGAGGTCCCCGACGGCGTGGCGGCGAGCAGGATGTCGGCAACCATTGCGGAGCTCCGGGACTCGGCGGACATCCTATATAAAGGAACCAATCCGAGGGATCTCAGCGTGGTTGATCCAGTTCAGCGAACGCTCGAACCGGGAAAGTGCCGAAGTCCGCAATTTTCGGCGCAACGGCAGTGAACCGCGCGCCCCGCGCCGGTAGCTGGCCGAGGTTTGTGAGGTGTTCGACGATGTGGATACCGGCTCCCAACAACAGCGCGTGCACGGGCCTTTCTCCACTGGAGTCCTTGTCGTCGACGTTCAGTGAGTCGATCCCGACAAGGCTGACACCGGCATCAACGAGGAATTGCGCCCCCTCTTGGGTGAGGTACGGGGCGTCGTCTCCGTAGCGAGGTGTTCCGAAGTGCCGATCCCAGCCGGTGTGGAGGAGCACGGCGGATCCGGCAAGATCCCGTCCGCGGAAGGCGCTGGCCGGTACCCCCCTCGCGGAGGCGTTGGGCAGGTGGACGACTTCGGCGCGAAGGCCGACAAGCGAGTCGAGGTCAAGCCCAGCCAGGTCGATTCCTCCGGCGAAGCAGTGGAAGGGGCTGTCGAGGTAGGTGCCGGTGTTACCGATCATTGTGATGATGTCCATCGTGAACTGGGTTCCGGGTGCGTATCGGGCTGGCGAGTCTTCGCGGGAGAGGAACGGTGTGATGGTGGGTGCGGGAAGTCCGGGGTAGGTGACAAGGTCGACGGTGATCGTATGGCTCAGGTCAATGATTCGAGGCATTTGGGGCTGCTTTCTATTGTTGTGGGAGAGGGTCAGGATCTCTGGTGGTGGAGCCGAACGAGGAGGCCAGCCGCTAGTGCCGCCCCGAGAAGAGCCGCTACGCCCGCGGCGATGAATGCTGCAGGGAAGCCTGCGGCAGTGCTGTCCTGCTGGCCACTGGCAATCGCGGCGATGGAGCTGAAAGCGCTCACGCCGACTGCGCCACCGATCTGGGAGCTGGCGTTGGCGAGTCCGGACGCGAGCCCGGTTCGTTCGGCCGGGACACTTTCAGCAATCACCATCGTGGACGGTGTGAAGCTCAGAGCGACGCCTGCGGCCGCGATCAACAGACCGGGAAGGACATCGAACCCGTAGCTGCTGTTCATCGATTGTCGCGCCAGCCAGAAATGACCGACGGCGAGAAGCAAGAGCCCGAGCAGGAGAGTTCGATTCGCCCCGAGACGCCTTATCACCCGGGGGAGGATGAGAAGGGACACGACGAAGCCCGCAACAGAGGTGGGAACCATCGCCAGGCCGGCAATCCCCGGGGTGAGGAGGAGAACTTGTTGCAGGAAGAGAGCGGTCAGAAAGAAGGTCGATACCCGCGCTGCGCCGCCCACCAATCCGATTCCAATACCCACCGAGGTCGCCGGATTACGCAGGACGGAGAGCGGGATGATCGGATCAGCGGCGGTCCACTCGACCGCGATGAACGCGGCAACGAGCCCGGTCGTCGTTGCGATCAGGAGCAGCGTCGGGGGTGAATCCCACCCGTTATCAGCGCCGGAAAGGATGGCACTGATAAGGGCTAGTGATGCGCCAGTGATGGTCAGGGCTCCTAAGAAATCAAGCGGGACTCGGGTTCGTTCAGGCCGAGGCGCCTGGAGCCTTGATGGTGCGGCGATGATGGCGCCGATTGCGATCGGGGTGGTCAGAAAAAATACCCATTGCCAGCCCCCGACCGAGGTCACCAGACCACCCAGCGCAACACCGAAGGCTCCGCCAGCCGCAGACGCCGCTCCCCATGCGCCCATCGCTTTCGCTCGGTGCGAGCCGGGATAGTCGTGCAGTATCAAGGACAGGGCAGCAGTGCTCAGCGCGGCAGCTCCAACACCTTGCAACGCGCGGGCGCCGACGAGCACTCCGCCGTTGGGCGCGAAACCGGCGGCCACGGTTGCAGCTGCGACAACGGTCGCGCCGATGAGGAACATACGGCGACCTCCGAAGATTTCTGCCGCGCGGCCAGCGACCAGGAGAAGCCCGCCGAAGGCTAGAAAATACGCGTTGACGACCCAAGCCAGTCCTGTGGGCGCCAATCCCAGTTCACTTTGGATGGTCGGAAGGGCGACGTTGACCACCGACGTGTCCAGCATGACGAGAAACTGCGCCACGACGAGAACTGGAAGGGAGCCACGGGGTGTCCTCAGGGACCGAGCCCGAGCCGGTGATATCCCTGCGCCCAAAAACGTGCCGACGGATCCCCTCGCTGAGCCCCGGTTACTCATCATTGGCGGCGAAGCGTGAGACCTGAAGCCCGTCCACCTTCGTCTCCTGGGACATCCGCGACCATCGAATGGTCGTCCACAGCAGCCAGGCGATGAGGGCAACCTCCCCGATGAACGTGACGGTAGAGATCCGGGCCGTGTAGTCGGCGATCAAGACGGTGCCGATTCCGTCGGCAAGGTATCCAACTCCCGCGATCATGATCAGGATGCCCAGTGCTCGTGGCATGAAACCGGATCGAACCACCAGGTAGCCAACGAGAAGCAGGTGCGCGGCAAACAGAATCAGGCCCACTTGCCAGATCATGTGGTGCGAGGCGAGGCTGGTAAGGACGCGGTCCGGTTGATTGAGCAGGCCAGGCACGATGGCGAGCTGGGTGAGGGCGACGACGAAGACGGCGCTGTACGCGACCCGGAACCCGGCTGCGGTCACGGCCACCGCCCGGTTGACCGGCCCCAACAGGGCGAGGAGCGCTGCAGCCACCACGACGTCAAGAACGGCGGCGGTGATCATGAGCAGCACCCCGAGGCGAAACAGTAGTTCCGAGTCCGCGATGTCATGCGCGGTCTCCACCGCGTCGCCACTCTCGATCAGCGGCGACAATATCCCGACGTAGCCGATTCCGGCGAGTACCGCAATCAGTAGCAGCGCGATGCCCCCGATCAAGCTGGCCGCTCGGGGAAATGGGGGTGTATGCGATTGGCTGGTCATGGTCGACTTCCTGGTGCGAGTTTGCGAGTTCAGTGGGTGACGTGCGCGGCGATGAATGCCGAGATGGATTTCGCCATCGCGGGGGACTGTGTCCAGTGCAGGTAGTGCGCCCCGTCGAGCACTTCGAGCTCGTGGGTGGCGACGCCGGCAAGTTCGGCCTGGTGATCTCGCAGCCAGCTCGGTTCCGATTCGATGGTCTCCGAGGACAGAAACTGTAGAACGGGGATGTCGGCGGGAATCGGCTGCGCGCTGGCTTTCGTTGAATTTGCACCGATCCGGGCCCACTCATCGGACACCGATTCGTTTCCGAAATTCCAGTTCGTCAACGCAGCCGTTTGCTCACGTTCGTGCGTGGTGTACGCCGTCCCCGGGGGCTGAATGATGCTTGGAGCGATAGTGGTTGCGATGCGCACGAGACCGAGGGAGGCCAGCGTGCTTTCGATTGTCGAGGGTTGGCCGACTTCGAGCGACGACGCCTGCGCCGTCATCGGGTCAATGCCGATAATCGCTGACACCTCACCGGGATAGGCATTCGCGTAGTAATGCGTGTAGAGCCCGCCCACGGAGTGTCCGGCCAGGATGACGGGGGAGTTGACCTGCAGCCGGTCGAGCACCTCGTGAATTTCACCGGTGATTTTCTCGACGGATCGGTTCGTCACAGCCAGGTCGCTGTAACCGTAGCCGAAGCCCTCGATGACGATGACGTCGAAGTTGTCGAGCGTGCGGATGAGCGGCGCGAAGTCGACGGCGGGCGCTGGCGTGCCGTAACCGCTGAGCAGCACCATGGTGGGGCCGGATCCGCCGTTGCGGTAGACGTTGATGTCGCCCGCCTTGATCGAAACCTTCTGGCCGTAGGGGACGAGGTCGGCCTTCTCCGCGGTAGTGATGGCGACGTTAGCCAGCGACGAGATGACTAAAAGGACTAAGAGGCTCGCGACAACGATTCCGGCCTTTCGCAGGGCCCGACGCCACCGGGGGTGCCGGTGCTTTTTTCCTGGCCCGACTGGTGCCTTGGGCGAATCCGTTTCAGGGATGTGGTCAATGAGGGACATCAGTACTCGTTTCTCTAGTTGCCCCACTCGCTGTCGCGGGCAGTGCACTTTGTTGACTATTCCGCCGCGGATGCGGTGGCGGTGAGGCTGTCTTTGGAGCAGATCTGCGGTGTCATCAGTTGCGGTTTGTGAGGAGTTCCCTGCCGAGTTCGTCGGTTGCCCGGTTGGCGACGTCCGAGAGCACGATGGCAGCCCTGTGGTTGGCGCGGTCGAGTCCGAAGTAGGTGCTGTACCCACCGGTTTCGCCGCTGTGCCACGTGACGGTGCGGCTCGAGGTTTGGGTAGTGGTGTACCAGAAACCGCCGACGTGAGTGTCGGGCTGGCTCGTGGGGGTGGTGGGGTTCAGGGCGGTCATGCCGGGCGCCGTGCCGTCCAGCAGCGCGGTGGCAAGCTTGGCTAGGTCCCCGGCCGTTGAGACTGCTCCGCCGCCCGGCGCGTAGGCGCGAAGAACCCAGGGCTCAACAGGGAGGCCCGATTTCGAGCGCCCTTTCGAAACGAGCGAGTGCTCGTCCTCGATGGCCGTGTGGATCATTCCCAGCGGCGTGAACAGTCGGGTGCGCATCAGCTTCGAGTAGCTCATTCCCGCTGCAGCTGCAACGGCCTGCCCAGCGACGGCGGCGCCGAGGGTCGAGTAGGCGTAATGACCCCTCGTAGTGAGCGTGCCCTCGCGCGCTTCCTGGATCATCTGGGTCATATCCGTGTCGAAGAAGTTCCGCCCGAAGGGCGCGTTCCATACAGCGCGGCGAAGGGTTTCGGCACCGAACTCGGCGTACCCAGCGGTGTGGGTGACGAGTTCATTCATGGTTACGGTGCCGGCAAGTGATCCTTCTAGCTCGGGTAGGTAGGTGGATATCGGGACGCCCATTCGCAGCTCGCCTCGTTGCACCGAATCGGCAATGACGAGTCCCGTCATTGCCTTCGTCAGCGACCCGACCTCCATGGGGGTCGCCATGTCCGAACCGAGACCGCCGAAACGGGCCGATTGCGTTGCGCCGAGGTCGACGAGCGCGACCGACACGTCGTGGAACCCGTCCAATCTGCCGGTGCCACGCTCAATGTCCAAGCGAGAGAGGACTGTCCGATCGCCGTGGTGAGCGGTCGCGACAGCCGGGACCATCGCCCAGGACGTGAGGCCCACCACTAGTCCTGCGACCAGCACGGTGAGGAGCACGCGGCGCGACACGAAATACACCACGGCCAGAACAGCGAGGACGAGGACAGCTCTCCAGCCGTCGTCCGCATAGGTGCCCCTGCGCAGTGAAGCAAAAAGCATCACTACCGGTGCGACAAGAAGGATGATGCCGACGAGCACCTTGCCGAGCCAACCGCGGGCAAAGGAATCAGTGTCGCGGCCGGTTAGTGCGCGGACCAGCCGATGGCGTCGATTGGCGCCGCTTTTTACTAGGTCCTCTTCCATTGCGATTCCGGCAGGGAACACGGATTCGGAGAGTTCGTCGAGGCGGGACATATGGACTCGGTTCATTCGGTGTAGCACCATGCGCTCGGGGATCCGGTGGTACCGAGTTGTTGTTTACTCATACAAGAGTGTTTAACTTCGCAAGACTAAGATATACATTAATGTTTGATTTAGTCAAGAGTGCGCGATGAAATCTGGCCTCGATTGCCGGATGCGATCTGACGCCCAGCGAAATCGTGACGCGATCATCGCCGCCACGTTATCGACCTTCAACATGAACTCCCACGCCACTGTGCGTGACATAGCCGAGGCGGCCGGGGTGAGTCGTGGAACCCTCTACGGCCACTTCGCGAGTCGCGGTGCGCTCGTCGCTGAGGCATGCCGATTGATCATGGCCGACATCGCCAGCCAGCTTGCCGCCCTAGACCCCACGCGGCCCTCCCAGGAATCCCTAGATATCTTGGTTGCCAGTTCCTGGCGGGCACTGGGCCATGTCAGCGGGCTAACGGCCGCGGCGAAGACCGCGATCGCAGCCGATGACCTTCGAAAGATGCGCGAAGACTCGCTGGCGCAACCGCTACAGTCGCTCCTCAAGCGAGGGCGCGCAGGGGGAGCGTTCCGAATCGATCAAAGCCTCGCCTGGCAAACGCAGTGCGTCTACGCGATCCTCCACGCCGGTGCTTCCCAGATACGAGACGAACAGCTCCCGCCGTCGCGTGGGCAGGCCGAAATGACTACGACGATTCAGGCGCTACTTGCAGCAAGGCCCGGACAGTCTGGGGGAGCGCCTTCTCTACCTCTTGCTCCGTCAGGCGCCCGGTCCTGACTTCAGATGCCGCACCGTGCAGGATTGCAAAATAGCAGGCAGTCTGCCAACCGACAGATTGATCGATACGAAACGCACCCTCGGTCCGGCCGCGTGCCAAAAGATCCTCAACCCGCACTCTCGGACTGTGATGGCTCCCGTGCAGGTCGTCGTCCGGCATCTCCTGCTCAACGACCTGGCGAAGCGCACTCAGTCCCTCAACCAACTTCCAGGAAGACAGCACGAGGGCATCCATCGCCTCCCAAGGAGTGCCGTTCAGGTCAACTGCCGAGAGCTCCGATTCGACCCGCGTCATCGTTCGCTGGAGCAGCGCGGAAAGAAGCTCGCTTCGAGAAGAGAAGTGACCATACAGGGTGACACGCCCCACACCGGCGGCCTTCGCGATGTCGGCGATGCTCGACGACGGATTGGCAACTAGGCACGTGGCTGCCGCCTCGAGAATCGCGTCCCGATTCCGCATCGAGTCCGACCGCAATGCTCGCTCTCGGTTCGCTTGCGCCATCCCGGCCCCCAACTCTCTATCTCAGACACAACTGTACGCGATCAGATCGAGATGCGGCTGGCTGGGGGAAGGTAATTTCTGCGCTTTCTCGATTGTGACCCGCCTCCACGAGTCGATGGGATTCCCTAGTTCCGGCCATCGTCCGTGTACGCCCTATGGCCAAGGACGTGTGTGCTCGATGTCGCGAGGTCACTGGGCTAGAGGCGAGGTTCTCGACGTCCCGACCATGCGCCCCGCGCAGCAGTCGGCCTGCCATCCTGGTGCACGGAGTATCCTCGCCGGGTCGTTCGTGTTCGTAGCGGTTGTTTGTAGATACCTCACCTAAGTGCGGAGGTTCTCCCTTTTGACAAGCCGCTAAGGCACCAATGTTCTGGCCGGGTACACCTAGAGGCGTGAGACGAGGAGCATGCCACCGAGCGGTGCTAGCGCCGCTGCGGCGCCGGCGCTGACAAGAAGGACCGCGGTATACCATCGGCCGCTCCCACGGCGTGCACCCCCGCGAGCGCGGTACCACAGCGCAAGGCCGACTCCGGTAAGCATTAGCACGCACCCTGAAGACAGAAGTATGAGCGAAGCTTCCGACATCGGGCAAGGGTATCATCGGGCGAAACGCAAACTCTACGCGGTCCGGGCTCGGGCCTAACTCGACGCAGCGCAGCGGCACCCCGAAGAAGGCCACGCTTCCAATAAGCTCAGACCGAGAGTCACGGCAGGTACGTCACACGCTGGCATCCGGTTCTAAGCCCCTATTTGAATGCCTAGTGCAGAAATCGGCCACGGTCAGTTCGGCGAAGTTGTTTGTCGCCGGGTGTGCCGCGGCGTGGGGTCTATGCGCTGCTGCGAGGGGATCCTGATCGGCGTAGTGCTGCCGCGAATTTTAGGTGTTCTTGGGGATCCACCGGAAGGTCAGGCGGCTGACGACGAGCCCGCCGAGCAGCCAGATAGCCAGGTTCAGGGCAACCAGTGGGAAATCCCAGGAGCCGTTCTGCTCGAGGTTCACGAAATTCTCCGGAAGGAACACGCCGCGCAGGCCCTGCGCCATCCACTTCAGCGGGAACACGCTGGCCGCGGTTTGCATCCATTCCGGAAGTTTGTAGAACTCCAGGTAGACGCCGGAGATGAACTGCAGAACCAGCACGACCGGAATGACCACGGCCGTCGCGCTCCTGCCCGAGCGGGGCAGCGCCGAAAGCGAGATGCCCAGGAAGGCCGAGGTGATGACACCGAATAGGAACACCCAAGCGAAGGTGAGCCATTTCCCGGCCTCGTCCGGCAAGGCGATCCCGAGTATCGAATGGGCCACCAGGATGAGGAGCGCCGCTTGGACGATCCCCGTGACCAGGACCTGGCCAATCTTGCCTATGAAATAACTCAGCGGGGAGAGCGGGGTACCGCCAAGGCGTTTGAGGGTGCCGTCACTCTTCTCCCCGGCGATGTCGACGGCGAGGTTCTGCACCCCGGAGAGGAGCATTCCCGCCGCCAGCATCCCAGGCAGGTAGTACGCGCCCACGCTGATGCCGCCGGTGCCGTCTGGAGCGGCACCAATTTTCCCCCTGGCCTCGAACGCGGCCGTGAAGATGACGAGCATGATGAACGGGAACAGAAACGTGAAGAAGATGCTGTCAGCGCTGCGAAAGTAGATCCGGGTCTCGTAGCCGATTCGAGAGAGACCGACCCGGAGGAACTGGCCCAGGCGGACAGGCGCGGACCCAGTGTTGGCCTCGATGCGGCTCATGCGAGAACCCCGGGGTCTTTGCCGAGGGCGGCAGCCGTTGCGTCAGACGTCACGGGCCCTGATCGGCTGCCCTGCACCAGGCCGAGATAGATGTCCTCCAGACTGGGTCGAATCACTTCGAGGACGGTGGGTTCAGCGCCGGATGCCGCCACGAGGGCGGCCACGAGCCGCGCCGGCTCGTCCGAGCGTTGCTCTTGGAACGTACCGGAGGCGTCGCGCCAGCGCACGAGCGGCACCCGCGCATCCGCCCCGCCGATCTCGCCGATGGCGCCGATGTCGATCAGGAGGCCGTCGTTGATCACGCCGGCCCGGTCACCGAGTTGGGCGGCCTCGTCGAGGTAGTGGGTGGTGAGAAGGATGGTGGTGCCCTCGGCCTTGAGGCGGCGCACGAGGTCCCAGAACTGGTGTCGCGCCTCGGGGTCGAAGCCCGTGGTGGGCTCGTCCAGGAAGAGGAGTTCGGGGCGGCCGATGATGCCCAGCGCCACGTCGACGCGGCGGCGTTGCCCGCCGGAGAGTTTGCTGATGCGGGTCTTCGCCTTCGCCTCCAGGCCTACGGCCTCGATCACCTCGGCCACGCGGCGCGGCCACGGGTAGAGTCCGGCGAAGTGGGTGAGCTGCTCGGTGACGGTGACGTTGCCGCTCTCCCCGGTGGACTGCAGCACGATGCCGAGGCGCGACTTCCAGCTCAGGCCGCCGCGTTGCGGATCGACGCCGAGCACGCTCACCTCCCCGGAGCTGCGGTCGCGGTATCCCTCGAGGATCTCGATCGCGGTGCTCTTGCCTGCCCCGTTCGGGCCGAGGAGCGCGAAGGTCTCGCCGGCCTCGATGTCGAAGCTGATGCCGCGGAGCGCCTCGAAGTTCCCGTAGGACTTGTGCAGGTCGCGCACGCGCACGGCGGGGGGTGACAGTTTCATAGGAGTACTCCGTCCGGTCTTCCAGGCTCAGCCGACGGCGATGAGTGTCGCGAGAATCCCCAGGGTGAACGACACGGGAACCATCACTCTCTTCTCTTTTGCGCTCTTGGACGCGAGGTTCGGCAGCACGCTCAGCATCAGGTATCCCGCGATCACCCACATGGTGATGACCGCGACGAGGGGATCGGTGACGACGTTTGTGATGTCGACGCGCTCAAGTGCGATGAAAGCGAAGATGGCGTAGGTCACCACCGCCAGCACGCTGCCGACCCGCAGACGCGGGGGGAGTACAGGGTGCTGTCCGCCCCAGGCAAAACGGCCGAAGGGAAGTCCCGCCGCCAGCAGTAGCTGGAAGGTAGCGAGGGCTGTGAGCATTGAGACAAAGGCAATAGCGATTCCTGGTGTCATGGTGAGTCGTCCGTTCTGGTGATGATGACATCTACGGGGCTTTCGTGGCTTTCTGGTCGAGGGGCGGCGAAGCTTTCTCCCCTCAGCTGGGCAATATGGCTTCGGCTTCACGCTCGTCTGTGGCCGTGCGCGGTTCGTTCGCACCGGTGTCGAGCCGGAACGGCGGGTATACGTCGGACATGAACCCGACGTAGGCGACGACGCGGTAGATCCAACGGTTGATGCCGATCAGCAGGTCGAACAGGGGTTGCGGGTACCGACCGGTCATGAGGAGAAATACTCCAGCGATTACCGCGAGCACGTTGACGATTGAGAAAGCACCGCCGCTTGAACCCGTTGAGGAGGGCACAAAGGTGAGGATGTTGGCCATCACGAAGATCACGATCGCAACGTGGGGGAGGGCAAGCATCCACTTGACCACGACGAGCCCTCGAGAAAGGCGTGCCGGGTAGGCGACGTCGAAGCGGGCAGGGTATTCCGTGTCGCGCAGGGTGAACGGCGGGTAGCTGTCGGTTCCGAGGGCGGCGTAGACGTAAAACCCGACCCGCCAGTTCCACCGCAGCACCCCGACCGTGAAGTCGAACAGTGACCGCGGGTAGCGTCCGGTGAACAGGATGACGATGCCCGAGGCCAGGGTTACGAGTATGAACGCACCGTTCAGCACGGCCAGAATCACGAAGTGGGGGATGGCAAGCACCATCTTCACCAGCCACAACCATCGGGATGGGCTCGGATCGAACCGGCCGTGCAGCTGCACCGGTGATGTGATTTGTGTCGTCATGCTGTGATTCCTGTCAGGTTGGTTGAGTGAGTATGCGTTCCTGCGGAGCGGTCTGGCAGTCGCCGCGCCCTGCGCCGTATGACCGCCTCGGCAACAGCGAGGTTGATGACCCAGGCCGCTCCCATGAGAACGGTCCTCGAGAGCTCGTGGGTTGACCCGAAGATGATCGAGCCGGGGATGAGAAGGATCGCCTGAGTTCCGGCGCCCATACCGATCGCGTACGCCCGTGTCATCCAGTCGCCGTGCGTAGTAAATCTGCGCCGTACGATGCCTCGAATGCCGAGCAGGATGCTCGCGACCATCGCGGAGCCGAAGAGCAGGCGGAGAGCTTCCAGCACGTCGCCATCTCCGAGGGGGTGCGGGTAGAAGGCCGCCATCCACATGCCCGATAGTGCTGTCAGCAGTCCGGTCGGGATGAGGACGCGACCCGCCGCCCGGTGCCATCGGTTGGTGCGGCGTCGTCGTGCGGGAACGAACTGAAAAGCCCCGAGCAGGCTGAAGACGGTGACGCTGATGATGTGGATCAGGACCGGAATTGGGGAGTCGAGGAATCGTTCGTTGTGCACGGTCGGCGCGGCTCCGCCGGTCAGCTCGCCGAGCCGGACGGCACCGGCGAGCATGGGGATGAGGCTGAGAAGAATGAGTCCGGTGAGTGTGAGCCATGATTTTGACGCCCGGGTTGTGGCGATGTTTGCGGTCATGTTGTGTTGTCCTCCCGGGATAGGTGGGTGGCATCGCTGGCGGTCGCGTGGTCGTGCAGGATGTTGACCGAGATGAGGGGCACGCCCAGGTCACTCACGCGCCGAATCAATCCGTGCAGGGCAGCTTGATCGATGACGGGCCCGGTGAGGGTGGTGCATCCATCTGTATCGGTTATGAGCGTGAGGCCCTCGAACCATTCGCTCCACCTCGAGTCAAGCTGCCCTCCAAGGCGGATCTCGTATCGGCTCATTTCGCCGCGCTGTCGAGGTGGGCCCTGTTTGCGCTCACCCGTGGCGTCGCAGTGTTCCGGCGCTGGTCGGAGAACAGGGAGAAGCCGAGCCAAACCAGGGCGAGGCCCATGGGAACGGCGGCCATGCGTTCGAGCGCGTGGGGCAGCAGCGCGCCGGCGATGGGGGTCGCGGCAGCGGCGGCGATCAGTAGGATGCCCGCTCCGCGCGACAGCAACCGGGCCCGGATGACGGCGATTCCGAAGAGCAGTGCGCCACCGATGTACAGGAGTGCGCCGACCTGGGGAAGAGCGGCGAGCGGCCCGAGGTCGGTCACGGCCGCGTATCGTCCGAACAGGCCGACGAAGTCCATGGAAATCTGGGGGGCGTCGGATACGAGGAGGGGGGCGATGAACGCTTCAGCGAAGGTGAAGGCGGACTGCAGGATGAAGAAGAAGCCGAACATCAGATACCCGATGAGCCCGAGGATCCCGAATTGCCGAACTTGCCGGAGATAAATGCCGGTAATGCCGACGAGAGCCAACACTGCTTCGGAGAAGCTCAGGGTGTGCACGACTGCCCACCGCTGCGTCGACAGTGAGGCGACGGTGTCGGCAGGGTGGATGAATTGGATGACGATGTAGGCCAGTCCCGCGAGGGCGGCGGCGACCGCGGCCCCGCGGGTGAGGGTGGATGTCGAGATGCTCACGGTGTGCTCCTTGTGTTTCGGTTGGCCGGACGGTTTTCCGGGCACATCCGAAAACTACGGAGCGATGTGGTGATGCGACATCACCACATCCGTGGTTCGCATGGTGATTGTTGCGGGGCGGGGCGGGGTACCTAGATCAGGCCCCACAATTCGGCGCGGCGAACGGCCGCCGGGCGACTGCTCACGCCGAGTTTGAGGAAGATGTGTTTGGTATGGGTCCGCATGGTGTTGAGCGAGACGTAGAGTTCGCGGGCGATCTCCGGGCCGGATAGCTCCGTGGCCAGGAGTCTGAGCACGTGCAGCTCGCGTTCGCTCAGCGTCCCGATCGGCGTACCCGGAGCACAGGCGCCCTCGGTGTCGCGTAGCGCCTGGCTGAGTTGACGCACGAAGTCCGGGCGGATGCCCGCACCGGCGGCCGTGCGCAGGAGCGCGAGCATCGGTGCGCCCTCGTCGACGAAAAGACGAACCTGGCCCTCCGGTTCGGCCCACGCGAGGGCGCGTTCCAGCGGGACGAGCGCGCGGGATGCGTCACCCTGGACCCCGAATGCGATTGCCTGCAGCACCAGGATTTCGCCGGCACTTCCCATCCGTCCGCCCGCCTCGGCTGCACGGAGCAGTCGATCGAGCAGCGCCAGCGCGTCGTTGAGGGATTCGCCCAGGGGTGCACCGCGGTGCTCCGCGATCAGTAGCCGGGCGAGGGTGATGTGTCCGAATTCTTGGGCGTAGTCCGTGGTGTCGGCGGGCGTGAGCTTCAGCTCCTCCACCCACGCCCGTGCCTCGGGAAGGCGTCCCTGCGCGATCCAAATGCGAGCCTTCATGCCGGCGATCGGGCGGACCTCGGGCAAGAATCCACTGCGGTAGTGCTGTTCTGCCTGATCAAGCGACGCGAGCGCGAGATCCGGCTCGCCCTCGCCTTCGTGCACTCTCGCCATCGCCACAAACCACCGGTAGCGATGCTCGTGCGAGAGGGCGCTCTCGCCGAGCTCGTGGCTTGCCTCTAGATGTTTCTTGGCGAGCGTGAGTTCGTTTCGATCCCGGAGCAGGTCACTGATGCCGGCGTGAAGGTCGGCCGTTGGCTGGCCGTCGTTGCCATGCGCGATGGACTGCTGGAGCGCATCCTCATAGTTTCTCTCGGCTTCCCGAAGCCTACCGAGCGGCCTCAGCATGTCGGCGACCACCATGGTGGTGCTCAACGCGTCGGTCAGATTGCCGGCCAGGCGGAGGTTGTTCGCGGAACCCCGGAACGTGGTCACGCCGGACTCGAGGTCCCCGTTGGCCCAGGATGCGAGGCCCAGCAGGCCTGCCGCGGCGCCGAGCCCCAGGTAATCATTAGGCCTCGCGGCGTCGAACGCGCGCTGGGCATGGAGCGTGATCCCTGGTAGGTCTCCAGTGGCCAGCGCGAGGGCCGCACGGTACAGCTCGATCGTGACGGGCAGGGTCTGGAGTTCCTCGCCCGGCTCGGAATCGTGCGCGGGCGCCCCGTCTTCGCTGCCGGCACTGAGGAGGTGTTCGGCCTCGGTCAGCTGGCGATCCGCGGAGGAAATGTCACCGGAAACGAGTGAGGACCACGCGGAGAAAACCCGAAGCACTGGCCTGCGCTTCTTTGCAACATCCGGCAGCGTCGCGAGCCAGCCGAGGAGAGTCGCATCCTGCCTGCTCCTACGGACGGCGGGAATGGTGGCTTCGATCACTCGCGCGGCCCGTGGGAAGTCTGCGGCCTCGAACGCGTGCTTGACCGCGTCGTCGGGTAAGTCATTCTGCTCGAACCACTCGCTAGCGAGGCGATGGAGTGCCGCCACATGCTCGGTACCGTGCATGAGCAGTCTGGATCGGAGCACGTCCGCAAAGAGGTGGTGGTATCGGTACCACCGCCGCGTGTCATCCATGGGAACGATGAATAGGTTGGCCCGCTCCAGTGATTCCAGCATGATGGCGCTGTCCGTGCGCCCGGTCACGGCGTCGCAGAGGGGACCGCTGAGTCGGTCGAGAATTGCGGTCTGGCAGAGGAACTCCCGGATGTGGAGTGGTGCCTGGTGGAGTACCTCTTCGATGAGGTAGTCGATGACGAACCGGTTGCTGCCGGTGAAGGCGTCGATGAAGGCGGGGATATCTGCGGTCTCGCGCATGGAGAGCGCGGCAAGTTGAAGGCCCGCGATCCAGCCCTCGGTGCGGGTCTCGAGGGCTGCTACGTCCTCTCGGGTGAGCGACAGGCCTGTGGCGTGTTTGAGGAACGTGGCTGCTTCGTCGGGCGTGAAGCGCAGGTCGGATGCGCGCAGTTCCGTTAGGGCACCGCTCGCTCGCAGGCGCGCCAGGGGAAGAAGCGGGTCGGAGCGGCTCGCGATGGCAAGGTGCATCGTGGGTGGCAGGTGGTCGAGTAGATACGCCACGGCGTCCCGGACGGATGGGTCCTCGATGAGTTGGAAGTCATCCAGAAACAGGATCGTCGGCTGCGTGTCACGCGACATCTCGTTGATGAGTGACGTGAGAGTCGCTTCAGTGGACAGGCGCGGGTCGTGATCCACCGGGCCGCCATCGGAGTGGGCTCGGTGGAGTGCGGCAGCCAGGTAGGTGAGGAATCGGGCGGGGTCGTTGTCGCTTTGCTCCAGGGACACCCAGGCAAGTCGGACCGTCGGATCGAGCTGACGGGTCTGCGCAACCCACTCCACAAACAGTGTGGTCTTGCCAAACCCGGCCGGTGCCGAGACGAGGCTCAATCGTCGTCCCGCTTGCATTCCAGCGGTCAGCTGGTCAACCAGACGTGGACGGGAGATGGTTTGGGAGCGCGGCGGCGGGACGAAGAGCTTTGTTGCCAGAACCACCATCGTCATTGTTTCATCCTAGGGAGGCACGGAGCGGGCGACCAGCATCCATCGTCAGAGGGCGACCGCGGAGATTCAACGCTCATCGGCAACCGGGCGCGGCCACTGGATGCGTTGCCAGATTGGCAAGAATATTTGTTCTTGCGGCCCGTGTCGGTCCAGCTTGGACGAGGAGGTCAACATGGTGACGAAGATAGAGAGCAAGTATTACGACATCGTGATCGTTGGGGGTGGCGTTGCCGGGAAGTCCGCCGCTGTCACGGCACGACGGACTCATCGCCGAGTGGCGATCATCGATGCGGAACTCCGCAACCAATCATCCACCGGCGGGCGCGACTATCCCCGTGGCGAGGGACTCAGTTCCTTCAAGCCGATTGCGATTGTCCGGACCGAGATCGATGGAGTGGATGCCATATCGGCGCGAGCCGTGGACGTAGCCAAGGATGAGAACAGCGTTGTCATTAGGCTCCACGACGGTCGCGTCGTTCGCGGTCGGCGGGTACTTGTGGCAACCGGTCTGGTCGACGAGCTTCCCGACGTCGGCGGTCTTCGGGAGCGGTGGGCCCAGGACGTTTTCGATTGCCGGGGAATTCGCGGTGTGGAATTCAGAGGCCATTCCGTCGGCATCTTGGGGAGTGGACCAAGAACCGTTGCCAAGGCCCTGTCGGTCAGTCAGTGGTCTGACCGGGTAACGCTGTTTCTACACACGGCTCCGCAGCCGACGGACACCGAGTGGGAGCAACTCGCAGCCAAAGGCATATGCGTCGTCATCGGCGCAGTTCGGTCGCTGGTGATCGAAGACGACAAGCTCGCCGGAGTTCTTCTTGCGGACGGCCACCTTGTCCCCGTCGAGAAGCTGGTAGTCACGCCGACGAAGACGGCACAAGTTGCCACGCTCGCTGGGCTCGGGTTGACGGCCACTCCTCACCCTGTGGTCGGCGGGACCTACCTAGAATCCGGCGCGAATGGGGAGACGCGCTTACCCGAGGTTTGGCTAGCCGGCAGCGTGACCGATCTCCTCGCAACAGTGGTTCAAGCAGCTGAAAGCGGCGTGCGCGCGGCCCTCGCTGTCGCTGCCGATCTTAGGATCGAGGACGTCGAATCTGCCCGCTCAGGTCAGTGGGCTCCCTTCTCCGCGAAGAACGAGGCAAAGAACACGGAGTTGATTCTCGGAGATAGAAGGCACGGCCTCGATGTCACGAAATTGTGACGGCGCCCGTCCCGCCAGAGTCCGCCGGGAGGCTTGGCGTCCAGGCGCGACGTCGCATGTCGCAAATGGCCCGCTCTCGAAATTCCTATTCTGCGCCGGCTGCGTTCTGCGCGGCCGTCGATCGGGCCCGAACGTGGATCCGCTCGCCTTGTTTCCCGAACATGCTCAGGAGCTCTACCGGACCCCTGCCCGCTGACCCGAACCAATGCGGATTCCTCGTGTCGAATTCCGCAGCCTCACCGGTCTGCATGACGATGTCGTGCTCACCCAGGATCAGCCGAAGCGGGCCCGACAGAACGTATATCCACTCGAATCCGACGTGGGTTCGTGGTTGGGGTTCACGATCCGTGGCTGGGATCGAGATCTTGAATGTCTGCGGCTCACCGGAATGCTGAGACAACGGGGTGAAGGTTCGTCCATCCGACCGGGTCGAAGTTCGCAGCACGCGAGGGTCTTCGACCTGAGGAGGCGTCACAATCTCTTCGAAGGACACCGCCAGCGCCGCGACGATGGGAAGGAGGAGCTCGAGGGACGGCTTTCTTTGCCCGGATTCGAGCCGCGACAAGGTACTCGTGGAGATACCGGTGGCCTTGGCGAGTTCGGCGAGGGTGACGTTCTTTCTTTCGCGGGCCCGGCGCAATCGAGGCGCGATCTGACTCAGCTCGGAGGCGATTCGTGGTGCGACACTCATCCACTCATCCAATCACCTCGTCCCCGTTTCAGCAACATTCTTCCCATTCTGGCGGCCAACCGTGACACGCTTTTCTCAGGAGGTAGTAATGATGACCAAGATCCCGAACACACAACACGACGTAATCGTCATAGGTGCCGGAGCCGCGGGTTTGAGCGCCGCGCTGGTACTGGCGAGAGCGCGGGCAGATGTGCTGGTGATTGACGCCGGCGAGCCGCGAAATGCACCAGCCGCCCACATGCACGGCTTCGTTTCCCGCGATGGCATGCCACCGGCGGAGTTCCTGGCAACGGGCCGTCGAGAGGTCAGTTCGTATGGCGGAACCATCGAGTCCTCGACTGTGGCAACGATCGATAGACGTGAGGATGGCGGATTCGACGTGGCCCTCGCCGGCGCCGCGGTGCACTCGGCAAGGGCGCTGCTGATTGCGACAGGATTGAAGGACGACCTCCCCGAAATTCCCGGCGTGCGCGAACGATGGGGTTCTCTGGTTCATCATTGCCCTTACTGCCATGGGCGTGAGGTCAGCGATCAGCTAATCGGGGTGATTGGCGGGCTCGCCCGGGAGATGTCCCTTAAGCAGGCAGGTCTCCTGCGCCGGTACAGCGACCGGGTGGACTTCATCACCAACGGCATCGATCTGACGACGGTAGAACGACACCGGCTCGAAGCGTTCGGGGTGAGAATCGTCGATGGTGCCGTGTCGCGGCTCGCCGGAGAAGCTGACGTTCAAGTCGACATCACCCTCACCGACGGGCAAACCGTCCGGTGTGACGCCGTGTTCATCGCTCCCGTCCCACTTCCGACCGACGATCTCCTGCGATCCCTCGGATGTGCAGCAGATCCCACCACCGGGCTCATCGCTGTCGACGCGGCCGGACAGACCAGCCAGCCCGGCATCTGGGCTGCAGGAAACGTCGTCACCCCCAGCGCCCAGGTCATCACTGCAGCAGGAGCGGGCAGTGCCAGTGCCATCGCCATTAACGGCTGGTTGCTTCAGAGGGACCTTGACACTGCGTCCGCTGGGCGACCAACAACCTAAACGATTTCTTCCGATCCACTTACCAACGTCAGTATCAACAAAGGGAACAACATCATGTCAATTTCTCAATCTAAGAAGCAGATGGCGGTCGTTTACCACAGCGGTCACGGACGTACCGAGTACTTCGCACAGCGCGTCGTCGAAGGAGCCCGAAGTGTCGCAGGGTTAGAGGTCACGCTGTTGAATGTGGACGATCTTGTCGCCTCACCCATTGAACTGTGCA
Source organism: Cryobacterium sp. TmT2-59 (assembly GCF_004403545.1). NCBI lineage: Bacteria > Bacillati > Actinomycetota > Actinomycetes > Micrococcales > Microbacteriaceae > Cryobacterium > Cryobacterium sp. TmT2-59. The sequence continues at coordinate 25,801 of NZ_SOGM01000098.1, forward strand.
CTTTCGACGGTATCGTCTGGGGCTCTCCTACCTACTTCGGTGGAGTCTCCGGACCCTTCAAATCGTTCATGGATTCCACATCGCCGAACTTTCGCGAACAGGACCTCAGAGGAAAGCTCGCGGCCGGATTCACCGTGTCCTCGCTTCCGTCTGGAGACAAACAATCGACCCTTCTCTCGATGGTGGTCTTCTCGATGCAGCACGGGATGCTGTGGGTTGGCAACCCGCAGATTATGAAGAACAGCATCAATGCAGTTTCGTATCAGGGTGCGGACCGACTTGGATCGTGGACCGGAGCAATGGCTCAGATAGACCATCGGGCCCCCGCCGATGCGTTCACTCAGGGAGATATTGAAACAGCAGTGTCCTTCGGTGAAAATTTCGCACGGACATTGAAAGACATCGCTGCACCCAGGGACGGGCAGTCCTTGGAGTTGGCCGAGCAGGGAGCGGGCGCGACGAATTCATAGTCAGCCACAGTCAAGGACCTTGCCCCGTCCATAACCAGTTAAACAGCAAACAGAAGGAAATATGTCCATGTCTCAGTCAGCTCAGAACAGTGCACCATCAGGCCCCCCGTCCGTCCACGTCCGGGCAGTTGTCACCTGGATTGCAATCTTCCCGCTCGTCACGCTGGGCTTCTTCGCGATCGCCCCGTTTGCGTCCGACTGGCCGCCAGTTCTCCGCGCCTTCGTCCTGTCGATTCTCATCGTTCCCGTCGCCGTCTACCTCGTGGTGCCCCAATTGATGCGTGCCTACAAGGCCCTCAGCACTGGGCGTGGCTAAACGCCAGAGCGGAGCAGGTGCTTCATTGCTACCTCTGCCGATCGGCCGCTTCGGCGGGTCCCTCCTTCGAGGGGGTGTCCGCGCCGACAGCGGTCATCGGCATTGCGGGCTTAGACGGGGCCGTCGACCTCCGCGCACGCGCTTCGCATGCAGGCCCGGAGCCATCGATGTGCTGGGTCTACGTTCAGCCTCGGATGCCAGAGCATCGAAACCTCGATGTCCGGTGTGGGGATCGGGAGCAGAAACATGGCCAGGTCGGCACGCAGGTTCCTGGTGTGTCGCTCGGGAACCGTTGCGATCAGATCTGACCCCCGGGCCAGGGCCAGTGCGGCTGCAAAGCCGCCGACGACGACGGTGATCTCTCGTTCCAGTCCGTACGTCTTGAGGGCTTCATCGACAGCTCCCCTTTCGAGACCGCGCCGTGAAACGCGGATGTGGCCACCGGACGCATATCGTTTGGGGGTGATTTTGCTCTGCATCACAGGGTGCCCCGGGCGGACGACGCCCACAAAGCGGTCCTTAAACAGTGGCTCAACATGAAGCTCATCCCTCATGCGCTGGTCTGCCACTCCGATTTCAAGGTCGACGGTACCGTCTCGCAGGGAAGCGGAATCCCTGTTGGTCTTCTGCATGAAGCGCAACCGCAGGCCCGGTGCCTTCTCGATGACTCGGCGGATGAGGTCGGGGCCAAAGCTCTCGACGAAACCATCGCTGGTCCGCAGAGTGAAGGTCGCAGACAGTGCACCGAGGTCGACCGTTTCAGGTGGGCCCAATAAGGCCTCTGCCTCACGCACAAGCTCTCCTACGCGCTCGCCCAACTCCAGCGCGTGGGGCGTGCGCACCAGCCCACGTCCGGCCCTGACCAACAAAGGATCGCCTGTGGTCCTGCGCAATCGGGCAAGCGCTCTGCTCATCGCCGAGGGGCTGAGCCTTAGCCTTTCGGCCGCCCGAGTGACATTGCCCTCCTGAAGCAGCACGTCCAGGGTAACCAAGAGATTCAAGTCGGGTCTTGCCATAGGGCGAGTCTCCCATGGACAGGCTATTTATGGCGTCGAATGCATTGATCAGTTGCGTTCTTTGCGTCTTCCGCCATGCTTATCGGCTGCTTTACTCTGATCGAGTCCATCCAGTAGTTGCAGGGAAGCAGAGTTCACAATGACAACAACGAACGTCAACCGAGACAAACCACTGCCCGGAACTCCGGGCGGAGCGCCGGCGTTCCGGTGGGCGATCCTCACCCTCTCGCTCTCTATGCTGCTGCCCGCGCTGAGCACAAGCATTGTCAATGTCGCCCTGCCGAGCTTGGCGGCGGGGTTCTCCGCGTCCTTCCAGGAAGTCCAGTGGATTGTCCTGGCCTACCTTCTTGCCATATCCACCCTGATTGTCGGTGTCGGTCGCCTCGGTGACATCGCAGGACGTCGACGCCTATTGCTGGCAGGGATCGCTGTCTTCACAGCGGCCACGTTCCTCTCCGGAGTGGCGCCGACCCTATGGCTCCTCATCGCTGCCCGCGCAGCTCAGGGCCTCGGCGCAGCCAGCATGATGGCGCTCAGTATGGCGTTCGTAGCTGAGACGGTCCCACCGTCACGGGTCGGGAGAGCCATGGGGTTGCTGGGGACGATGTCGGCGGTCGGCACCGCTCTCGGGCCGTCACTCGGTGGCGTCTTGATCGCCGGCTTCGGTTGGAGAGCAATCTTCTTCGTCACTGCGCCGCTGGGCCTCCTGACCTTCGTACTCGCGCGGCGGTACCTGCCGGCTGACGGCCCAACACTGAAGGCAGGGCGGTTCGGCTTCGATTATGTGGGGATGTTGCTGCTCGCACTCACGCTTGGGGCCTATTTGCTCGCCGTGACCCTCGAGCACGGCGTTTTCGGAACGTTGAGCCTGGCTTTGCTGCTGACTGCCGTGGTGGGGTTGGGCCTGTTTGTGCTCGTCGAGAGGCGAGCGACATCACCGTTGGTCCGGTTGGCGAACTTCCGTGTACCCGCGCTCAGCGCCGGCCTAGCGATGAGCGCACTCGTCTCGACCGTGATGATGACCACACTCGTGGTGGGCCCATTTCATCTCTCTCGTGCGCTCGGGGTCCAGACCGCGCTGATCGGACTCGTGATGTCGGCCGGTCCCGTCGTCGCCGCCCTAACCGGCGTCCCGGCCGGGCGGATGGTAGATCGTCTGGGCGCCCAGCGTGTGGTCTTCGTCGGGTTGATTGGCATGGTGGTTGGGTCGATTTCGATGTCTTTGGTGCCGGTATCGTTCGGCATCGCGGGGTACGTCACGTCTCTCGTCGTCATCACCGCCAGCTATGCGCTGTTTCAGACGGCCAACAACACCACCGTCATGACCGGCATCCGCTCTGACCAGCGCGGTGTGATCTCCGGCATGCTCAACCTGTCCCGCAATCTCGGCCTGCTCACCGGTGCATCGGTGATGGGCGCGGTCTTCGCCTTCGCATCAGGGGCAACGGATATCACCACTGCGGCTTCAGAGGATGTCGCCACCGGGACACGTTGGGCGTTTACGGTCGCAGCAGCGCTCATCACGGTTGCGCTTGGCGTCGCTGTAGGGAGCAGGAATCGTTCGTCTGATCGCAACGAATAAAGGTCCGCGGTCAACGGCGAGCTCTAGGTCTCGGCGCAACACTCCACCCAGATGTTTGACGACGGCCAGACGTGGGCGCAACAGAACCTTCAACCGCGAAGACGAGTATTGGAAACTCATCCTTGCCTAGATCAGACCGATCAATGCCGCGAAGCGCGTCGGGATTGGACGCACGACCGATCCCCGTCGGAGATCTCAACGTGGTGGGATCGCGCCGCTACGACTTGCTGAGGCAGACAGACACGATCGGTACCTGAGGCTCATCGAACGTGAGCGGATCGCTTTGTTCAGTCGAGAAGGTCACCCCATCCGGGACATCTCCAGGCGACTTGGCCGGTCACCATCGACGATCAGCCGCGAGCTCCATCGCAATATGCGCGAATGCACGACGCCGGGTAGGAACCGTGGGCGGACGAGGACGTATTCAGCGTCCCAAGTGTTCGGGGCAACCCATGGGCCGCTCGTGCCGGTCGAGTGGTTTCCCAGAGCCCTGAGCCACACATTCAGAATTGACGCGTGCACGTTTATGCACCGTTTATTGCGACGAGAACGGCCTAGGTGGGTCGAGGTGTGCCGATAGAATTAACTCCAAAATTGCAAGGAACCCCCGGTCAGATCGAGATCACTCGAGGCCAAGGCGCCTGAATCGAGACGTTCAGCGGGGCCGTCGGAAACCGTCGAGGGGGCGGACCTCTTCGGCGTCTGCGCGTAGTTGAGACAAGTCCAGGCGGCGCAGGTGTAGCCCGCCGAGCACTAGGAACACTGCCGAGAGCAGCGCTGCGGCGGCCAGCGCCGGCAGGTCCGGCGCGGTGCCGAACACGGGTTTGACCAGCTCGGCCAGTGCCAGCGAGAAGATGAGGGTGAAGCCCAGCACATACAGGGATGGCAGCAGCACAAGGCCGGCGCCCCGGTTGCGGAACACGAGCACAGCGAGGATCAGGAACGCGGGCATGATGAAGCCCAGGTCCAGGATGAAGATGGAGTACAGCGAGTCGATCTGGTCCCGGTCGCGCATGAGTGGGATCAGCATCGCTATCCAGAGTGGGTAAAACATCAGAGGCTGGAGTAGCGCGCCGACAGCGGAGACAACCCGCAGCCCCCGCGGCATCGTTGCCCGCGTCATCACCTCTCGCCGCAGGCTGGCCGTGCCGTAGACCACGCTCCAGAACGCCAGGGTGAAGATCGCCAGGTAGACCAGGTAGAAGCCGTTGTAGGCCCGCTCGATCACGTAGATGCCGTACGCGTAGAAGAGGTAGCCGAGCAGGCCGAGCGCGAGTAGCTGCTGCCGGCGCCGATTGGGACGGGCGAGCGCGGCGAGCACGAGCAGGCCGATCCCGGCGAGCACCGAGATGATGTCCTGTGAGAGCGCCCCCGGAAGCAGCGTCTCGGCGACGAGTCCGGTGTAAAGGCTCGGGTTCAGGATGCCGGCGACTGCGGCGGCGATAGCCGTCCCTCCTGTCACAACCCAGAGCAGCCGGTTCAGCCCGAGGTTCGCGATCATGTTTGCTCCCTGGTTGTACCCGGGCTCTTCGTCACGTTCGACTGCCCGGACGGCGATGGCCACCGGTTGGTCGCGACGGTCGCTCCCTCGACCAGTCTGTCTTTGCTGGTCGGGACGTGCTCGGGAGTGAACTGTTTGGTGGCGATGAGGACCACAACGAGAACCAGAGGCACGATCCATCCGGACCACCCAAGAATAGTGGCCTGAGTCGTGTCGATTGACTCACCGGCGGCGGCGAAGACGAGAGAGAATCCGGCGGCGGCGTTGAACGCGCCGTGGGCCAGGGCTGCCGGCCAGACGGAGTCGGAGCGCAGTCGGAGCCATCCGAAGACCGCGCCGACAACGGTGCACATGCCGATCATCATGGTCAGGCCCAGCCAGCCCGGGGCTCCCGGATAGTTGTAGCCGAGCAGGATGAGTGGGGCATGCCACAACCCCCAGATCACGCCCGAGAGCAGTAGCGCCGGCACGGTCCCGAGTCGCATGAGCTTGGGCAGAAGCCAGCCGCGCCAGCCGAGCTCCTCACCGAGCGCCGGAACCAGATTGATGAACGCCCCGACCAGCACGTTGATGAATTGGAGTCCGACCAGGACGCCGATCGGGATCGGGAGTGCGGATGCGCCCGCCGACTTCATTTGGGCATCGAGCATTTCCTGGAAGGCCGAGAACGTCACGAAGTCGGCGGGATAGACGCCCAGCACAGCGCCGACGGGGAGTGCGACGAGAATGAGGGCCACGGGAACGGTGAGGCCGAGCGCGAGGTAGCCGATGAGGCGACCGGCCGGCTTCAGCGGCCACAATCCGAGCACCCGGGCCTTGTTTCGGGGTCGTTCCAAGACGAAAACGACGATGATCGCGGCGATCGCCGGCGTGAACATCATGGCCAGTGCGACCACCGCGAACAGTGGGTCAGCGAGTCCGTCACCCAGCCAGAGAGGCAGTGATATCAGCCAGGAGAGCCCGAAGGCGATCAGCAGAAAGACGAATATTGACAGTGCGTTCTTGGTCATGACTGACCCTTCGTTGTTGCATCGCCTCGACCGGCCTAAGTTGGCCTCGTCGTGCGGGGGTGCGGTGGTTATGCGGAGCAATCCCGAGCATAAACCATTACGGGCAGTTCCGTAACACCCAGTTGCGTAACCCCGCTGTCTCTGTTACGTTACTGATAATTACGTAACAGGAAGTTGGTTTCGATGTCCGAGTCGCAGATGGCGCCGCGCCGCCCCGGTGGTCGCGGCAGCGATATCGGTCGTCCCCGTGACCCGGACATGGATCAGGCCATCCTGCGGGCGACGATTGAGTTGCTCTCCGAGGTCGGCTACGTCCGCGTTTCGGTGGCGGAGGTCGCCCGGCGGGCGGGGGTGAGCAAGCCGGCCATCTACCGGCGGTGGTCGCAAAAGTCCCAGCTTGTCGTCGAAGCGATGGTCACCCAAATGCGTCCCGGAAACGACAATGTTTCCGGCAGCGCCGCCGACGATTTGATTGCCTTGACCGACCAGTTGATCGACCTCTTGACCCTGACGCCCCTCGGCCGCGTGCTGCCTGGCCTGGTGGCAGAGATGGCCGCCGATCCGGTACTCGCCGCGAGCTACCGCAATCTGATCATCAAGCCGAATGTGCGGCACTGGCACGCGGCCATCGATCGCGGAATCGCCTCCGGCGAGCTCGCGGGCGATACCGATGTCGATTTCGTGATCAACGCCCTCGTCGGCCCCCTGTATTTCAGCCTCCTGATCACGGGAGAGCCCATCGCGGCCGGCTACGCACGTGCGGCCGTCGACCTTGTCTTCGCCCGTGACAAAACCGCTTCCAGCTAGTACCCGCACGTCGGCGCCTGTTCGGCTTCACGCCTTCAGTTGACCGCAGCGTTCGAACGCGCCCGCGCCGCCCAGCGCCCGCGCCGATCGAACGCGCTCACCGTACGATCAGTTTCCATCCCAGCTCCCCTTCCGACAGGAAAAATCATGACCGACAACCCCACCCCCCAACCCCTCCAGATTCGCTCCGCGACAGCCGTCCCCGGGTCGGCCATTGCGTCGGCGAGGGGACTGGTGAAGACCTATGGGCGGGGCGACACGGCGGTGCAGGCTTTGGCGGCTGTGGATGTTGATTTCGCTCGTGGTCAGCTGACAGCGATCATGGGCCCGTCCGGGTCGGGCAAGTCCACCCTCCTGCACTGCATGGCCGGGCTGGACACAATCACCTCCGGGACCGTGACGATTGACGGCGAAGACGTCGGCCGGATGAACCAGCGCCAACTGACGAAGCTGCGCCGCACCCGCCTGGGGTTCATCTTCCAGGCCTTCAACCTGGTTCCCACGCTCACCGCGGCGGAGAACATCACATTGCCGCTGGACATTGCCCGTAAGCCGGTCGATCGTGCGCACTTCGACCAGGTCGTGGCCGCCGTGGGGCTTGAGTCCCGCCTGCACCATCGCCCCAGCGAGCTGTCTGGAGGTCAGCAGCAGCGAGTCGCTTGCGCCCGGGCGCTCGTCGCCAGACCCGCGGTGATCTTCGCCGATGAGCCCACCGGCAACCTCGACTCGAGGGCGGCCACCGAATTGCTGGGCTTTCTGCGCCGGTCCGTCGACGACCTGGGCCAAAGTGTCGTCATGGTCACCCATGACCCCCGCACGGCCACCTATGCTCACCGAGTTCTCTTCTTGGCCGATGGCGGGCTCGTTGGCGAGTTGGTCAACCCCACACAGGCATCCGTGCTCGAGGTGCTCGGCAGCCTCGACGCTGCACCCACTGCGGACAAAGGCAACGCCGACAACGACGCCGACGATTCTGCAGTGCTTCTCCCGGTGCGTGTCTGATGCGCCGCGTGGCGTTGCGAGGACTGCGTGCGCATCTCGTGCGATTCGTCTTGTCGGTTCTGGCTGTCGCGCTGGGGGTCGCCTTCGTGGCCGGCACTTTCTCCTTGCGCACAATGATGTCTTCCACATTCTCCGGGATCGTGGACTCGACCCTGCTCGGTGACGCCTACGTTCGCGGATCCGAACCTGCGCTCGGGCGCAGCATAACCGGCACAGCCGGCGAAACCCGCAATACCGTGCCGGCCGCTCTCGCCGATCGGATCGCCGCAGTGCGCGGTGTCGATCAGGCGTTCGCCGAGATTTCCGGCCCGATCGTCCTCGTCGGGAAAGACGGCACCGCGGTCCAGAGCACCCAGTCGCCCAGCTTCGGGGTGGCGCTGTATCCCGACGACACCACGGTCACGGTTGCCTCCGGTCGCGCCCCCAGTGGACCGACCGAGATCGGCCTCGAGTCCGCAACCCTGACATCATCCGGCTTGTCGGTGGGAGACCAGACCCAGGTCGTTGTGGCCGGTGAAATTCGCACTGTGCAGATCACCGGAAAAATCTCTATGGGAACCGCATTGGCCGGGGCCACAGTCGTGTACCTCGACGTTGCGACCGCGACGACGGTCTATGCCCCGGACGGTATGGTGTCCACGATCGCCGTGTATGCACACCCGGACGTGACCGAAGCCAGCCTGGTCGCGAACCTGGCCCCGGTGCTTTCGCGCGATCAGACGGCCGTGGCCGAGGCCCTCACCGGCGACGCGATGCGAGCCGAGGCGCGCACGGACATCGAAGCTCAGCTTGGGTTCGTGCAGGCGTTCATGCTGGTGTTCGCAGGCATCTCGCTCTTTGTCGGGGCCTTCATCATCTCGAACACGTTCTCCATGCTGGTGCGTCAGCGCACTCGCGAGTTCGCCCTGTTACGCGCCGTCGGAGCGTCGCCGACCCAGGTGTTCGCGTCCATCCTGACTCAGGCCGCCGTTGTGGGTCTGCTCGGGTCCGCCCTGGGCATCGCCGGGGGCCTCGGCCTGGTCTCGCTGCTTCGAATCGGCTTCGATCAGGTCGGCATGGACCTGTCAGGATCTATCCCGCTTGACGCTCCGACCGTGATCGTCTCGTTGCTTGTCGGCACCGTCGTGGCCGTCGTGGCGGCCGCCCTGCCGGCCCGCCGCGCAGCCCTCACCCCGCCGGTCGAGGCGATGCGCGAGGCGACTGCGACCGAAAGGTCTCTACTTGTGCGCACTCTCATCGGCGGTGTCCTCACCACCTTCGGTGCGGCGGGGCTCATCAGTGCGCAGCTCGCGCCCGACATCAACGGGTCAGCCCTGGTCGGCGTCGGCGCGGGGCTGCTCGCCCTCGGCACGCTGCTTCTGGCCCCGTTCCTCGTCCGCCATTGCCTGGGGGTGCTCGCCGCGGTGTTCGTCGCCGCAGTCAGGCCTCTGGGCAGCTTGGCCCGCGCAAATGTCGCCCGCAACCCGAGACGCACCGCGAACACCGCCAGTGCGCTGATGATCGGCATGGCACTGGTCGGGGCCGCCTCGGTCCTGGCTGCTTCGGCCACGGTCTCCACCCGCGCGATCGTCGACGACGGCTGGACGTCGGACTTCTCCATTCAGTCGACTACCGGTGTGCCCCTCGGCGCGGTGGCGGATGTCCGTGCCCTGGACACTGTCGGCGCGATGGACGTGCTCGCCTACGGCCCCACCGTCGTCGCCGGCCCGGGGGAGAGGGCAGGCACGCAGGATGCCTCGTTTGCCGTCGGAATCCCTGCCGAGGCGTTCGGGCGCACCATCGACCTCGATGTCGTGGAAGGTTCCCTTGACACCCTTGCCAACGGCGCAGTCGCGGTGAAGGCGGCGACCGCGAAGGAACGCGGCTGGTCTCTCGGTGACACAGTGACGTTCGCCTCCGCCGCCGGTTCCGAGTCGGCGTCGGCGCGGGTGGGTGCCATCATCGACTCGAACCTTGTCAGAGTCCCCATCGTCATGTCCGACCGGCTTCTCGCCCAAGTCGTTCCCCCGGATCAGGTGACCATCGAGTTTCTGCTCGTCAACGCTGCTCCTGACGTGACTGCGGCGACGCTGCGCGCCGACCTGGTCAAGGCGGTCGGACCATATGTGGTGCTCTCGGTATCAGACAAGGGTGACTTTGCGGACGACCTTGCGGGCCAGGTCAACCAGATTCTGGTGATTCTCTATGCGCTCCTCGCGCTCTCGATCATCATCGCCATCCTGGGCATCGTCAACACCCTGGCTCTGTCGGTGATCGAGCGCACCCGTGAGATCGGCCTCATGCGCGCCGTCGGCCTCGGCCGGCTCCAACTGGCCGGAATCATCACCATCGAGAGCGTCCTGACGGCCCTGTTCGGCACCGTCGTCGGCATTGTTCTCGGCGTCGCCGTTGCAGCAGTGATGCCGACCGTATTCAACGGGGTCGGCCTGACCACGCTGGCCATTCCCTGGGCGCAGCTGGCCGGAATGCTCGGCCTGGCTGTCGTCGTCGGCGTGCTCGCCGCACTATGGCCAGCGTCCCGGGCCGCCCGACTGCCCGTTCTCGACGCCGTCGCATCCGACTGAGTCACCACCACCACACCCGCGCAACTCAACCCACTGAAAACGAAGGCACACCATGTCAGCCACGCGCACGGACCGCGTCGAAAACTCACGTCCCCGACAGATTCGAGAGGCGACCCCATGAGAGCCCTTCTGCGGTGGTTCGTCGCTGTCGTGCTCGTCGGGCACGGTCTCATCCATCTGCTCGGCGCAGCCAAAGGGTTTGGCTGGGCGGAGGTGGCTGCTCTAACCGAACCGATCGAACCGGCGATCGGCGTGGTCTGGTTGACCGCCGCGATCGTCGTCGTAGCGACCGGGGTACTGCTCGCAGCCCGCAATCGCATGTGGTGGGTCGCCGGCGCCGCCGGCGTCGTGATCTCACAGACCGCAATCCTCACCTCGTGGAGCGACGCCAGAACAGGTTCGCTGGCCAACATCCTGCTGCTGGCCGCTCTGGGATACGCCTTCCTGTCCCACGGCCCAACGAGTTACCGGGCCGAGTACCGGCGTCGCGTCCAGGCCGCGCTCAGCGAATCCCCACCGCGCGCAGGCGTGGCCCTGACCGAAGCCGACCTGGCCCACCTGCCAGGGTTGGTCGCCGAGCACGTACGGCGCTCCGGGGCCGTCGGTCAACCCCGGGTGACCGCTCTGCGCGCCAATATTCATGGCCGAATACGTGCCAGTGCGACGTCGCGGTGGATGACCTACACCGGCGAGCAGGTCAATACCTTCGGGCCCGCGCCCAGCCGGTTGTTCTGGATGGACGCCACGATGTTCGGCCTGCCGGTCGATGTCCTGCACGTCTTCGTCGGGCGCACCGCCACCATGCGCGTCAAGCTGTGCTCGGTGCTGCGGATGGTGAACGCCGCGGGGCCTGAGATGGACCGGGCCGAAACGGTGACACTGTTCAACGACCTCTGCATCCTCGCCCCCGCGGCGCTCATTGACGCACCCATCGTCTGGCATACCCTCGACGACAGCCATGTCCGCGGTGTGTTCACACACGGTGCGCAGACCGTGACCGCCGACCTGACCTTCCGTGATGGCGACCTCGTCGACTTCATCTCCGACGATCGGATGAGCACCGCCGCAGACGGCTCGACCTTGACCCCTCAAACCTGGTCGACACCCCTGAGCGACTATCGATCCTTCGGCACCCGGCGGCTCGCCACCCGCGGGGAAGGCCGTTGGCACCCCACAGCTCCACAGGACGAATTCGTCTACCTCGAATACAACCTCGACACCATCACCTACACGCTCTCCGCCACAGCTGGCGGCGCATCAGCCCGAGTTTCAGGGCCTTGACCCGTATCCAGTCGATGCGGACCTGGCCGATCTTGCTCGCCGCACGGCCGACCGGCTCGCGCCGCAATTCGAAGATTCGGGCGTGGCGTTGACACTGAACGTCGACACGTCGCTGCTCGTGCACGTGGACCCGGACCGGATCGCCCAGGTTCCGACCAACCTTTTCGGCAACGCCCTGCGTGCCACCCCCGCGGGCGGTGCCGTCACGATCACGGCCCGTGGCGCCAACGGCCGTGGTGAGGGTGTCGTGGTCGATACGGGAGTGGGCCTGGCCGAGGAAGACACGGAGCGTGACTTCGAGCGTTTTTACCGGGTGCCAGGCCAGGCCCGCCGCTCCGCCGGATCGGGGATTGGTCTCACGATCGCCCGTGAGATAGCGCGTGCGCACGGCGGGGACGTGACGGTCTCATCGGCAGGGACGGGACGGGGAGCCCGCTTCGCGGTCGTGGTGCCCCTGCGTTCCAACGCCAGATCAGACTGACCCTGCTGTCTCCTTCCCGGCTCCATCAGCCAATGTGGTGGCCGTTGTGCTCTCGGGCTGTGGCGGGAGGTGCAGCCGCTTGAGCAGCAGCGCATTGTCGCCGGAGAGGGTGTGTGACGGTCTGCATGGATAAGCTGTTTCCATTTGGTGTGGACCGACTGGGATGCGTGCAGGTTCTCACGGTGCTCTGGCTCAGAGCGTGGTGCCGGCCATTCTGGCGCCGATTGCGACCAGGTGATATTCCTGGCGGATGCCACTCATGCTGCGCCGATCGCTTTGCGCAGTTGTTCCAATGTCGGGGCGCCGGCAACCCCGACGGGGGTGGCATAAATACGGCAGGCGAGTCCCGCCGCGGTCAACGGGGCCGGAAAGAGGTCCCGTCCGTCGACCAGGATGCTCGGCGACCCACGAAATCCGATCGTTTCCGCGTCCTCCACGCTCTCGACCAACTGCCGGTTTACGATGACGCCGGGGTTCTCTGCCGCGACGACCGCGAGGCGCTCGGCCGCGATCGTCCAATTCGGGCATCCGTCGAAGTACTGCAATGTGATTTCCATGACTTCACGGTAAACGTTGCACCACGCTGCAAGGTCAAGTGGCGGATTGGAATTTTGGACTGCGCATGGTGAATGGCGTGACGCTTGTGGATTTGGTCGGGATGGTGATCCTCGTGCGCCTCGTACCGCGGCTCACTGGCCAGGGTCGAGCCGCTCGCAACAGCGAATGTGACCTTTAAAGTGGCGTCCTCTAAAGCGCTTCTCCCGGCGGCAAAGTTCTGAGAGTCACCGCGAAGGTCGGTCGAGTCGCAGGGGGGGTCCCGGCTCAACACTCCAGACTTGACGCGCGCACGTTTATGCACCGTTTATTGCGTCGAGACCGGACTAGGTGGGTCGAGGTGTGCCGATAGAATTAGCACCGAAATTGCAAGGAACTCCCGGTCAGATCGAGATCAGACGAGGCCAAGACGCCTGAATCGAGACGTTCAGCGGGCCCGTCGAAATCCGTCGGTCCTGGGTTCAAGTCCCAGCCGCCCTACACTGAAACATCGATTGACCAAGGTTTCTTGTCCAAGCAGACAGGACAGAGACTTGATGCGCTTAACGCTTATTCAACGAATATTCATCGAGACCCGTTGGACGGGGGACTCTGCCGGCGCGGCGCACGACGCGTATCGGCCCATCTGGGTTGGCCTGGAACACCTACGGGTCATGAACACCGAACGTCTTTCCCTACTGGGTCTCGAGCTCCTGCTCACGACCAGCGAGCTCGCTGATTATCTGGGGGTGCAAGTGCAGGCCATCTACGATCTGCGCACCGACGGGCGGGGCCCGTCCGGCCTTCGTGTCGGTTGGGAAATCCGGTACCGCGTCTCTGACGTCCTCTGCTGGTTGGACGATCTTCATGAGCCCTCAGGCAGCGTGAGAACCGGTGAGGGAGCTCGCTGATGGCCGGCCGGCCGCGACTGCCGACAAGTACGTTTGGCGCCATCAAAACGGCCGAGGTCGGCACGGGTCACTACCGGGCATGGACCCGCTTCCGTGACTGGGACGGCCAGACGCGCCAGGTCACGGCCACCGGGTCGAGCCATGACGGGCTTCGCTGCCCGGTCACGTCCCGCTGGGGGTGCGGTACGCGGTGCGCCCGAGTGCGACCTGCAACCTCAAGCCGATACCTGGCCCAGCCACGCTCCTTAGCGTGGCTGGGCGGGGACCTTTGGCCGAGCAACAGCCCGTTCGCAGTTTCGCAAACGAGACCCTTGCCCGCTCGAGGGAGCCCCCCTCGGGGCTCAATTTGAGGGGCGTGCCGGTTGGTGTCCGGTGCCCACTCTTCGCCTTGGCGCACGCTCTCAGAGCGCCTCGCCCTGGTTACTCCTTCAGATCGAGCATGGGGGTAGGCCGGCGGAAGCCGCGGGTCAAGACGAGCAGGTACACAAAGCCCACGGCCAGCCAAACGAGGCCCACGACGAGCGCGCGCGGCGACAGGCTGGTCCAGAGCCAGAACGTGAGCACAACGCCGATGGCCGGAACGATTAGGTAATTGAGCGTTTGCAGCCCTCCTCGCTTCCTCAGGCCGAAGAAGTGGTGCTTTATCACCGACAGGTTGACCGCGCTGAAAGCGATGAGTGCGCCAAAGCTGATCATCTCGGCCAAGAGCCCGAGGTCGATCACCACGGCAAGCAGCGACACGATTGAAACTGTCAAGATCGAAAGCACAGGTGTGTCGAAGCGCGCGCTGAGGCGACCGAAGATCCGCGACGGGAGGACACCATCTCGTCCCATAGCGAAGAGAATGCGGGCGACAGAGGCCTGCGAAGTCAGGGCGGAACCAGCCGCACCGGCGATATAAGCGGCGAGGAACAAGGTCGAAAGGAACGCACCGCCTGCCTGGGCGACCACGTCAAGAGCTGCGGAGTCCACGCTGGTAAAGGCGTGGCTCGGCAGGATGAGGTGGCTCACATATGCCAACCCGATGAAAGTCACTCCAGCAATGAGGGTGATGATCATGATTGCGCGGGGCAGGCTCTTCTTCGGATCGCGGGTCTCCTCGGCAAGCGTGGAGACGGAGTCGAAACCCAGAAACGATAGGCAGAGTACAGCAGCACCGGCGGCCAACGGCCCGAATCCGGGAGCCGTACCGTTCCCGACGAAGGGTGCGAGCAAATCGACGCTCGTTCCGCGCCCGATGGTTGCCGCCGCCACACCCACGAAGGCGACGATGAAGATCGCCTGCACGGCGATGACGACCACGTTCGCGCGGGCTACGGACGCGATCCCAACGATGTTGAGAATGGTCACGAGTGCGATCGAAGCCAGCACGAAGGTCCAAGCAGGAACGCTCGGAACGGCCGCATTCAAGTAGATCCCGATAACCACGTAATTGATCATGGGCAGGAACAAGTAGTCCAGCATGAGCGACCACCCGGTCAGGAAACCGACCGCTGGTCCGAAACTGCGCTGAGTGTAGGTGTACGCAGATCCGGCAAGCGGAAACGCACGTGCCATTTGGCCGTATGAACGCGCCGTGAAGACCATCGCAACCAAGGTGATCAGATACGCCAACGGCAGGCGCCCGCCGGTCATCTGAGTGACGATGCCGTAGGTGGTGAACACGGTGAGTGGCACCATGTAAACGAGGCCGAACAGCACAAGCGAGGGCACTCCCAGTACCCGGCGCAGTTGCCCCTGGCTGGTAGCGACTTCCGCCGAGGCGGCAGGTACAGCGGTGGACTCTGTCGTCATGGATCTTCTCTCTTCTTCTAGTGTTCGCGATTGTTTCGACCCACGGCATTCACCGCTGGAACGTCGGCGCACCTGCGAGGTAGGTGGCACGGATACCGGTCAATGGCAGTTCGGTGGGGCAAACCGTCCTGGGGTCCCGGGCGAGCCAAACCAGGTCTGCGCTGGCGCCCACGCGGATTTCGCCCCACGGCGCCTGCGTTCGCGCGGCACCGGCTTGACTGGCCACGCCGCTTGTGTAGGCGGCGAGGGCGGTTTCGGCGTCGAGCCGTTGCTCTGGCATCCAGCCACCTGCCGGTTCGCCGTCGATCGTGGCCCGGGAGACCGCGATGCCGATGCCCTCCAGGGGAGACGCCGACGAGCAGGGCCAGTCCGAACCGAATGCCAGCGTTGCCCCAGTTTCGACGAGAGTGCGCATCTGATACTGCCGATCCGTGCGCTCGAGCCCCAAGCGAGGGACCGTGAGTACAGTCATCAGAGCGTCCATCTGCGCCCAGAGCGGCTGCATCACAGCTATCACATCGAGTTCCTTGAACCGGGGGAGGTCATCCGCGGCCGCAAGTTGCACATGCGCGATCACCGGCCGGCGATCCGCTGGCCCGTTCACACGCCGGGCGAGCTCGATGGCGTCCAAGGCACGTCGAACGGCCGCGTCTCCTATCGCGTGGATATGAGCCTGGAACCCGGCTGCGTCGATTGCGGTGACTGAATCGGCGAGGTGTTCGGCCGTCCAAACGAGCATCCCGTGCCCATGC
The DNA here is from genome assembly GCF_004403545.1 of Cryobacterium sp. TmT2-59. Taxonomy (NCBI): domain Bacteria; kingdom Bacillati; phylum Actinomycetota; class Actinomycetes; order Micrococcales; family Microbacteriaceae; genus Cryobacterium; species Cryobacterium sp. TmT2-59. The sequence goes on from NZ_SOGM01000098.1 coordinate 41,822, forward strand.
AGGCCGGAGCAGTACGGCTCGAGCAGCGCGCCAGTCTCATTCTCGACGACGCCGTCAGCGAAGAACTTCACGCTGTTCGCGGTGAGTAGGGGGTGCCCCAGAAGCTCGACCTGCCTCCGTGCTTCGATCATGGCGGGAAGCGAAGCGGGAAAGTGGCGCGGGTCAGCGAGCAGTGCGAGGTTGACCCGGGTCGACAGTGCACCGCGGCGCGCGGCCTCCAGGTAGACGACGACGTCGGCCGGCTCAACCCAGGCGTCCTGCACCCACGTCACTCCCAGCTCGGCGAAGTGCTTGGTCGCTCGGCGGAGCGCATCGATCTGCTCGTCGAAGCTGAAGCCGGGGCTGACGGTTGTGAGGAGTTCTATGGCCCCCCACTCCCGCAGAATGCCGAGCGGGCTCCCGTCCGCCCGTCTTGGGATCTCGCCGAGTTCCGGTTCCGGTGTGTTCGCGTCGATGCCGGCGCGTTCAAGGGCCAGCGAGTTGCACCAGACGGTGTGGTAGTCCCAGGCGCGCAGCATGACCGGTCGGTCGGAGAGTGCTTCATCCAGCCATCGTGCGTCGAACAAGCCGCCGGGTGTGAGGGATCCGTCGTAGGAAGCGCCGATGATCCACTCTTTCTGTGGGTGCTTTTCGGCATAGCGGCGCACCTCAGCGACGATCTCGGCGATACTCGTGCAGGCGCGCACGCTCGGCCCGTTTTCCTCGAGACCACCGAAGAGCGGATGGGCGTGCCCCTCTCCGAAGGAAGGCATCAGGAAGCCGCCATCGAGGTCGACGACCTCGAAGGTCGCTGGGGTGGGGGACAACAGGTTCTGGTGCATCAGTTCACGGGCGTCATCATCGAGGGCCGCGATACGCCCCTCGCTCACGAGCACGGCGGTTGCCTCGGGCACCCCCGCACCCAACCAGGCGGTTCCGCCGATGAAAAATGTCAGGGCGGGGTCGGGAGCAATCAGTTCTGACACGGTGAGTCTCCTTGATTCTCGCAGTGCGTTTTTTCGATACGAACGTTGTTCGTATTGAGTAGAGTATGGGTTCGGACTCCTCGGGGGAAGAACCAGTTTTCAGGGAGGTGCTCTGTGTCGCTGTCGAAACGACAGATTGTGATTGCCGCGCTCGAACTCGCGGAGAAGCAGGGCGCCGAACGGCTCACAATGCGCAGCCTCGCAGCGAACCTGGATCGACGGCCATCGTCGCTCTACAATCACATCTCCGGTCGGGATGATCTGATCGAAGGGATGCGGGCACTCGTCGTCGAGGAAATCGACACCTCCGTCTTCGCAGTCAAAGGTTGGGACGATGCCGTCATTGTCTGGGCTGAGTCCTACCTGTCTGCCTTTGCGGCGCGACCGAGCTGCATTCGCCTCTTGGCCACCACGCCCATCACCGATCCTTCCACGTTGCGCATGTACGACATCGTGGTGAGCGCCCTTGTGCGCGGCGGTTGGGCCGACGGTGACGCGGTCGCTGTCATGCGGACGATTGAGGCACTCGTGCTCGGTTCCGCGCTCGACGCGATCGCACCGAGTTCGTTGCTGTCACTGGATGCTGTTCCGTTAGAACTCGAGGCCCTCCGTCGATCACTCGAGCCAGGACACCGAGACCGTGCGGGGGCCCGGGCGGCGTTCGTGCTGGGGATGGAAGCGCTTGTCGAGGGTCTGCGCGTACGTCTTGCCGCCGAGCGATCCAGCTCCGGGCCTCCGGGCCAAACATGAAAATGACCACACGGTAACTAGTCCATGCGTGCATATAGCTCACACCGAAAGGTAGACATGAAACTCTCCATCGCTGGATTGCAGACCGCGGGTTCCCCAGGGAACGTCGCCTCCAATCTCGGAGAACTGAGGGCAGCGGCGAGAACAACGAAGGCGGGTGGGGGAGAGCTCCTGATCACCCCCGAACTCTTCCTCACTGGATACAACCTCGGCGACAAGCTGTTCGATTTGGCCAAGTTGGATCTGCTCATCAAGGTGCAAGAGATCGCGCGGGAGGAGGGTCTCGCGATGATCGTGGGGCTGCCAGAGTACGAGGAGGATCGCCTCTACAACTCAGTTGTCTTCCTGGACGAGGGCGGCGCGGTGCTCGGTCATTACCGCAAGACGCACCTGTTCGGCAGCCTCGACCGGGAGCTCTTCACCCGCGGCGAGCAGCTCGTATCCACTGTGGACTATCGAGGTGTTCGTCTAGCCATGCTCATTTGCTACGACGTTGAGTTCCCCGAGACCGTTCGCGCCGCGGCGTTGGCGGGAGCTCATGCGGTCATTGTTGCGACCGCGCAGATGACGCCGTTCAAATTCATCGCAGAGCAGCTCATTCCAGTGCGCGCCTGGGAAAACCAGATCTACATGGCCTACGTCAACCATGACGGAGAGGAAGGCGACCTCGCCTACGTCGGTCGCAGCTCGATTGTGGACCCCTATGCGAGGGTGCTCGACTCGATCGTGCACGGCACACGGATACTGACCGCGGTCATCGATACAGAAATCATCGACCAAGCTCGCCTCCGAAACCCGTATCTAAACGACCGTAGACCAGACCTCTACGACCCGTCGGCGTCAGCCCAAACCGTTTGATCCCTGTCGCACCAGACGGACTGAGAGAACTATTGGCTGCATTCTCCAAAGAGTCTAGAGCGGCCCACCGTCTGGGTCTGGGGACTTGATGCGCGCACGTTTATTCAACACCGGTTTGTGAGCTCGAGCGCATCCCGCTCGCTCATCTCCGAGATTCCAGGTATTGCCCCATTGCGTATTATCGTTTGAACGCCAGGCGCGAACACCGTGCATGACCTCACCGACCGGGGCACCGGTCCCAAGCTGCTCACCGGAGAGGGCGCAGCGATCGACACCACGATCGCATCCGGCAAGGTCCCCGGGATCTTCGCAGCTCTCGCCGAGTTCGAGCGGCCCTCCTCTCTGAGCGCACAGGAGTCCGAGGGATGCACCTCCAGGAAGATGATCGGTGAACCTGGCGGGATGTTACCGAACCGTCGCTCGTCACGGCTCTTGACCCGGTACTCGGCCTCGGTGTCTTCGTCGGGTTCGTGGGAAATGATACGGATGACGTCGTAGTCCTCAGCATCTGATGTCACAAAGTCGAGCGCGTGGGAATCCAACACTACGGAGGTCGCCCGCAGCTCGAAAGAGCGTCGCACCCGGGAGAGGATCGACGTGGTCATGATGGCGAGGATGAAGAGCGCAGCGATCCGCACGCTGTCCGGGCGTTCGATGACGTTGGCGATCGTCGTGTAGATAAGGATCAGCGCCGTGATGCCGAACCCGACTGCGCTCCAGCGTTGTCCCTTGCGCCGGGCGGAGAGGGTCACCGCGACGGCGGCCGAGGTCATCAGCACGAGCACTCCGGTGGCGTACGCGCCGCCCTGGGCGTCGACGCTCGCCTGGAAGGCGACAGTGATGAGGAAGGCAATCGCGGTGAAGACGAGCACAAGCGGTCGAACGGCCCGCGCCCACTGCGGCGCCATGCCGTACCGCGGCAGATATCGCGGCACGAGATTGAGCAGACCGGCCATCGCTGACGCACCGGCGAACCACAGGATGCAGATGGTGCTGGGGTCGTAGACGGACCCGAAAAACGGACCGAGGTACTCGTGAGCGAGATACGCAAGGGCGCGACCGTTGGCCGGTCCGCCGGGCTGGAAGTCCTTCTGTGGAATCAGCAGGGTCGTGACGAGACTGGACGTGATCAGGAAGCCACTCATGATCAGAGCCGCCGTGGTCAGGAGTCGCTTGGTGCCGCGGATCCGGCCCGCGGGGTCATCCTCGGTATCGGTCGCGTCCCCGGTCACTTGCGGCATCACTGCGACCTCGGTCTCGAATCCGGACAGGCCCAGGGCCAGCTTGGGGAAAACCAGCAGGGCGATGCCCACCATGACGAGCGGGTTTGCGTGTTGCTCGGTGAGTGCCGCCCACCAATCAGTAATCAAGTCGCGTGTTCGGCGACATGACCGATGGCCACCACGATCACCACCAGGTTGAGGAGCAGATAGACCGCGACGAGCACAACTGCGATACCGATGGCCTCTTTGAAGCCGAGGAGGAAGACGATGCTGAGGAGCGCGACGAGGAAGAGTGTGACCAGCACCTCCTGGCCCTGCATCCAGGACGGGGCGAACGGATTCTCGATAGCGTGCGCCGCGGCGTCTGCCGCGGACAGGGTGATGGTGATCATGAAGTCCGTGGCGGCGAAGCCTGAAGGCCGTTGCGAAGGTAGTCGACCGCCTCGTCGAAAGATTCCCTCATAGTCCGCGGCCCAGCTTCGGGCGGGCGGTCCTTGAAGAGCACAAGGCTTTGGATGGACGTCCGATCCGAGAATACGTGCCCGTGCTGGTTGAACACAGGGCCAAAGGACGGCTGCGCCTTCACGACGCAACAAAAACGTCATAGGCCTAGAGGTGAACGATGCGCGCGTGACGAGCGGTCAGGCAGCGGTGCTGTCGTTTCGCGCCTCGCGCCTCAGACGGGTGCGTGCAGCATGCTCAACTAAATTGGGTACGTAGGCACGAATAGGGTTTTCCGAGAGAGCACGATATCCCTCGCGGACGGTCTCAGTGATGTGATCTCGGGGCGTACCCGGGAAATGTTGCGAGAGCCGGTCAACCATTGGACCCACCGTAGTGGGGTCTTGCTCAATTGGGGTCACAAGCTGAGTCTGTCGCAAAGCCGGTTCATCGCCAAAGACCATGCCAAACGCCCCCGTAGACCGATTTGCGTGCTCCGCACTTTGTCGACACCGTTCGTCACGCCGAATCGACCTCGACGACGTAGTCGATGTGGGCGCATCCCTCATCGCGGGACCCGAGAACGATATTGCCGACCTCGAAATCCAGCGGTTCGACGGCGAGCTCTCGCGTGAAGTTCCGTCCCGCGGCCTAGATCCTGATTCCGCATGTGGCCGCCATCACGCTCGCGAACGAGGGCCGGAGCTAGCGGGCCGGAAGCCGCTTGCTCCGGAGTGCCCCACGCTGAAGGCGGCCGCTCGCCGGCCGATCCGGTGGCTGGGTGCTCTCCGGCGCTCTGGCACAGGCGGCGCGGCCACCCGGGCGTAGAAGAACAGTTTGGCGAATTCCACCAGCAGCAGGTAGACCACGATCAGACCGGCAAGTGCCAGGAAGAAGGGTGCCGGGAGCGGTGCGAAGCCGAGCAGGGGCCCGAGCGCTGAGAACGGCAGATACGCGCCGATGGCCACCACTCCGAACGCTGCCACAGTGAGCCCCGTCGACGGCCGGCTGCGCAGAAACGGTACTCGTCGGGTTCGGATCGAGAAAATGATCAGCGTCTGGGTGGCGATCGATTCAATGAACCAGCCCGACCGGAACTCGCCGGGTCCCGCGTTGAACACCAGAAGCATCAGGGCGAAGGTGGCGAAGTCGAAGAGTGAGCTGATGCCGCCGAAGAGCAGCATGAAGCGGCGGATGAACCCGATGTTCCAGTGCGCCGGCGCCCGAACCTGCTCCTCGTCTACACGGTCGCTGGGGATGGCGAGCTGGCCCGCGTCGTAGAGCAGATTGTTGAGCAGGATCTGTCCCGGCAGCATCGGCAGGAAACTCAAGAATACGGATGCCACGGCGGCGCTGAACATGTTCCCAAAGTTGCTGGACGTGCCCATGAGCACGTACTTGATGGTGTTGGCAAAGGTCCGTCGTCCCTCGACGACTCCATCCGCCAGCACGCCCAGGTCCTTCTCCAGGAGCACGATGTCGGCCGCGTCCTTGGCGACGTCGGTCGCGCTGTCCACCGAGATACCCACATCGGCGTCGTGCAGCGCCAGCGCATCGTTGACCCCGTCACCCAAGAACCCGACCGCCCTCCCGTTGGCGCGCAACATCCGGATCACCCGCGCCTTCTGCTCGGGCGAGACCCGGGCGAAGATGGTCGCCTGCTCGGCGGCCGGACCGAGCTCCGCGTCGGAGAGCCCATCGATCTGCACCCCAGTCAGGGTTCCACCGGAGATCACGCCGAGGTCGGCGCAGGCCCGCTCAGTGACCCGGGCATTGTCGCCCGTCGCAACTTTCACCGTGATTCCCAGCGCCTCGAGCCGATCCAGGGACTCGCGGGCATTCGCCTTCTGCTCGTCGGCGAAAAGAAGGAACCCGGCCAGAACCAGGTCGTGCTCATCGGCGATGCTGATCCGTTTCTGGCCCACGGCCGGGCGGCTGGCCACGGCGATGACGCGGGCACCGGAGTCGAACTGCTCGGCAAGCAGTGCGAGGGCCGCGTCGGAGGTGCCGATGCAGATACGCAGCAGGTCTTCCGGCGCACCCTTGGCTACCAGGCTGACCGTTCCCTCGCCGTCCCGGACCAGCACGCTGGTCATCCGCCGGTGGTGGTCGAACGGAGTCACGTCGAGGTGCGCGTAGCGCGATGGCTCGAACGCCGCGGCGGCGGGGGACTGCCAGAGGGCCGCGTCCAGCGGATTCTGGCCCACCGTGGAGACCTTGCCGCCGGTGAAGTCCGCCTCGGTCGCAACCAGCCCAAGCACGGCTACTTCCTCATCAGAGACCTCGGGACGAACCGACATGGTGCCGGTGAACCGGATGCGCCCCTCGGTCAGGGTGCCGGTCTTGTCCGTGACCAGAACATCCATGTCGCCCAGATCCTCAATGCAGACCAGTCGCTTCACGAGGACCCGGCGCTGGGCCAGACGTCGCGCACCTGTGGCCAGACTCGTGCTGACCACGGCGGGGAGAAGCTGCGGGGTGATCCCCACCGCGATGGCGAGAGAGAACAGCAGTGACTCGAGCAGCGGGCGCTGGAGCACCAAGTTGGCTAGGAAGATCAGGCTCGTCAGCACCACGGCCACGCGCACGAGGAGGAACGAGAAGCGCTTCAGCCCGAGCTGGAATTCAGTCTGGGGCTGCGTTTCCCCGAGCCCCAGGGCGATCCGCCCGAATTCGGCGCGTCCGCCCGTGGCCACGACGACGCCCATGCAGCTGCCAGTCTGAATCACGGTGCCCATGAGCACGCAGGAGGCCAGGTCGCCGGGAGCGGCATCTGCCGGCACTGGGGTCGGGTTCTTCTCGACCGGCAGCGACTCCCCGGTGAGAATGCTCTCGTCGCAGAGTAGATCCTCACTCCGCAGTACACGGATGTCCGCCGGCACGATCGAACCCAGCCCGAGATGCACCACGTCACCGGCGACCAGCTCCACCACGTCAATCTGCCGAGCGGCACCGTCCCGCACCACGACGGCGCGCCGCGACACCCGGGAGTGCAAGGATTCCACGGCCTGCTCGGCCCGGAACTCGTTAACGAACCCAAGCCCCACGCTCGCCACCAGGATGACGGCGATGACGATCGAGTTCGTGACATCGCCGAGGAAGAGCGAGAGGGCGGCGGTCAGGAACAACAGGATCAGGATGGGGCTGCGCAGTTGCCTCACGAGCACCGGCCACGCCCGGGCTGCGTGGGTGCGCACGGCGTTGGGGCCGAACTCCGTCAATCTTCGAGTCGCTTCGTCGTCGCTCAGGCCGTCCGGGGACGACCCCAGGTCGGCCAGCACCTGCTCCGGTGGGCGGCTGGCGAACCGGGCCAGAGCCTCCTGCATTGCCGGGTCTGGCATCTGAACGCCTCCGCCGGAGCCGTTGAATGGACCCCGCGGCCAGACTGGCTCATCTTCTGCAACGCGGCAAGTGTCCAGGTCGGTTTGAGGCGCGTGAAGGATTGCTTCCTGCGACAAATACCGGGCGACCGTGCTGACACAGCCCGGGCTGCCCAATGCACCGTTCATTGCGTCGAGGCCGGTTAGGTGGGTCAAGGTATTCCGCTAGATTCGTCTCAGAAATTGCAGGGGACTCCCGGTCAGATCGAGATCAGGAAAGGTCTAGACGCTTCGGTCGAGGCGTTCACTTGCGCCGTCGGAAACCGTCGGTCCCGCACTGTGTCGAGAAACTCCACCACTCAGCGGGACGTGACCCCTCACTTGCTCCTCCTCGCGCTCGTGGGGTGCATCATGGGTCTCATACTCGTGGACCCTACGTGTCAGGGTTGGGTGAGGCCAGCAGCTAACAGCAAGTCCGCCGCATGACGTAGGGCGAGAACCAGGAACCGATCCACCATGCCCAGCCCATCTTTGATCGC
>NZ_SOGM01000050.1:0-52053 GCF_004403545.1 Cryobacterium sp. TmT2-59
TATAAAGTTTCTTTCCTTGACAGTCAGAAACCTAGACAGGAAGCGGCGTGCGGCCGTTAAGGCGCTCCGAAAGACCCACAGATGCAGCAGGAGAGCCGAGATTTTGCCCGAAACGGCCTCAAACGCTCAGGAACACAGGTTTTAAGCGAGAATCTCCGTCGAATTGGTTAGGGGCTACGGGGCGGTCGGTTGCGAAGCGGGTGGCGCGGCCGCCTGCGCGGCGAGCCGGGCACGCACGACGTCCATATCGAGGGTCTTCAGCGCCTGCACCAGCGTCTCGAGCTGGGTCGGGTTCAGCGCTCCCGCCTGGGAGAAGACCGGCATCTGCTCCTTGAACGCCATCAGGGTCGGGATCGACGAGATCGAGTATGTGCGGGCGAGCTGCTGCTGGGCCTCGGTGTCGACCTTGCCGAAGGCAACATCCGGATGCTGCTCCGAGCCGGCCTCGAAGGTCGGCGCGAAGGACCGGCACGGTCCGCACCAGGCCGCCCAGAAGTCCACCAGGACGATGTCGTTGTCGGCCACGGTCTGGTTGAACGTGGCGTCGGTCAGAGTGAGTGTGGCCATTCGGCTTCCTTCTTTCTCGTGAGGTGAAACGGGTCAGTCGCGCCGGTCAGCGCACCTGTTCGCCGGCCTGGCGCCAGGCGCCCATGCCGCCGCGCACCGAATACGACACATACCCCTTCTCGGCCAGCAGCCGGGCGGCGGAGGCGGAGCGCGCGCCGGACCGGCAGATCGCCACGACGGGGCGGTGTTTGGGGATGCCGGCCGTGCTGGTCTGCAGTCGGTCCAGCGGCACGTGCTTGGCCTGCGGCGAATGTCCGCTGCGCCATTCGTCCTGGCTGCGCACATCGACCAGGGTCGCCCCCGAGGCCATCAGCTGTTTGGCTTCTGCCACCCCGATGGTCTTGTAGGGCTTGGTGAAGATGGCCTTGAGTGAGTCGAGCATTCCCATGGAACGGGTCCTTTCGGTGATGAAGAAACGGGTGCGGGTGCAGGTGCGGAGCTCAGCCGGTGACCAGGGCGTAGACGCTGGCCACGCTCACCCCGGCGGCGACGACCAGCACGACGCCGGCGAAGGTGGCTTTGACCTTGCGTTCGGAGAGCCGGGTGGCGAATCGGGCGGCGACCAGCGAGCCCGCGATGGCGGCTCCCGCGAAGGTCAGCACGAGGGGCCAGTCCAGCGCCAGCGTGCTGGCGTACGCGGCCAGTCCCGCGGCCGAGTTGATCACGATGATCACGAGGGACGTGCCCACGGCGACTCCGATGCCCAGGCCGAGCACGAGGGTCAGCGCCGGCACGATGATGAAACCGCCGCCGATGCCGAGCAGGCCGGTCAGGAACCCCACCAGCGCCCCCACCAGCAGGGCCCGGGGCACGTGGGTGCGCAGGTTGCGGCGCTCGGGGCTCACAACGGCCGCCTGGCCCCGCTTCGGGATCATCCGGATGCCGGCGATCACCATCAGGGCGGCGAACACGAGCATGAGCAGGTTCGGGTCGAGCATCCGGTTGACGGCCGCACCCAGCCAGGCGGCCGGGATGCCGGCGAGCGCGACGATCGTCGCCGTGCTCCAGTCGACGCCCTGACGGATGCGCGGCAGCACCCCGACCAGCGCGGCCAGGCCCACGACGATCAGCGAGGAGGGGATGGCCTCGGCGGGGCTGAGCCCCAGCGCGTAGACGAGGGCGGGGACGGCGATGATCGAGCCGCCGGCCCCGACGAGCCCGAGCAGGCCGCCGACCAGCAGTCCGAGCGGCAGGGCGAGGAGAAGTACCCCCATGATCAGGCGTGCGCCGGCACGCGCAGTGCGGCCCAGGCGTTCGGGGCCACGCTGGAGCGTCGGCCGCCGCGCGAGAGACACCCGATGTAGTACTGCTTCACGATCATGGGTATCCTCCGGAGTCAGCCGACCGCAACGGATGCGGTGGATCGCCCCAGTCTCGCACATACCCCTGGGGGTATGCAAGAAGCCCGGTGGCGTAGCGTGTATCCCGCTGCTGGCCGCCGATCTCAGGCCAGTCTCCCCCACCCGGAAATGAGCCCCCACCATGGCAGACGGATCGCCCGCCGCACCATCGGCCGCCACCGGGCAGGAGTCCGCGGGCCGTCAGCGCCGAGCCGGACGACCGCACGAAAACGTTTTGTCCCGGAAGCTCATCACCGAGGCGGCGCTGACCGTGATCGGAGTCGAGGGTTACGGCGCCTTCACGATGTCGAGCCTGGCCCGGCGCCTGAGCGTAGCCCCGTCGGCCCTCTACAACCACGTCACCTCCAAGCAGGAGGTACTGCGATGGTTACAGGACCACGTGATGACCCAAGTGGACGTCAGCGGGTTCACCGCGGAGCCGTGGGACGCCGCGGTGCGCCGCTGGGCCTGGTCCTACCGTGACGTCTTCGCCGGCCACGTTCCCCTGATTCCCATCGTCGCCGTGCTGCCCGTCGCCGGCGCCCCCGAGACCCTGAAGATGTACGAGAAAGTCGCCGTCGGCCTGGCCGCAGCCGGGGTACCGGCAGCCCTGATCGTGCCGGGCATCGTTGCCCTGGAGTCGTTCATCTTCGGCTCCGCCCTGGACGCCACGGCCCCCGCCGACATCTTCGACACCGCGGACCTGTCCGGCACCAGCCCGACCTTCACCGCCGCGGTCGCCGCCCAGGACCGGGACACCGGCGAGCCGGCCGACGTCGCGTTCCGGTTCGGCCTGGACGCCCTCCTGGCCCAACTGGACTCGACCCGGCAAAAGGCCTCGGCCGACTGATCCGCCTCGGCAACGATCTGCAGGCAGTTTTCTTCATTCGCTTGCAATCTCGCAGGTCCACACCCAAACTAAACGAACTCAATTCATTTTGAGTCACAAACCCCCTCCCCACGACGCCTCGTCAGAGCTGACGCGCGCGCCCTGCTTCCCGAAAGAGTCATCATGACCGAAGTTTCCACCAGGGCCGCACCGGCTCCGGGCACCCCCGCTCACGCGCACAGCGCTCAGATCCACGACGCGGCGGGCACCCGCCACGGCATCACGGGCAAGGGACTCAAGGGCGGGCAGCTGGGCCTGCTGGCCGTCGTCGTGATGGGCGTCTCCTCGGTCGCCCCCGCCTACAGCCTGACCAGCTCGCTCGGTGCGACCGTGAGCGAGGTCGGATTCCAGGTTCCGGCGATCTTCATCGTCGCCTTCATCCCGATGATCCTGGTGGCACTGGCCTACCGTGAGCTCAACGCCGACTCCCCGGACAGCGGAACGTCGTTCACCTGGACCACCAAGGCGTTCGGACCGTTCGTCGGCTGGATGGGCGGTTGGGGCATGCTCGCCGCCAACATCATCGTGCTCTCCAGCCTGGCCGGCGTCGCCGTCAGCTTCTTCTACGTCTTCCTCGGCGAGGTCTCCGGCAATCCCGCCCTCGCCGACCTCGCCGACAACACCGCGGTGAACATCATCACCTGCCTGGCCTTCGTCGCCCTCGCCGTCTGGGTCAGCTACCGCGGCCTGCACGCCACGAAGCTCGTGCAGTACGGCCTGGTCGGGTTCCAGCTGGTCGTGCTCGGCATCTTCACCGTCTCGGCCCTGATCGGCGCCGGCGCCGCCGCCTCGACCACGGCCATCCCCTTCAGCTGGGAGTGGTTCGATCCCACCCAGGTGCAGAGCTTCAGCCAGTTCGCCGCCGGAATCTCGCTGGCGATCTTCGTCTACTGGGGCTGGGATGTCTGCCTCACCATGAACGAGGAGACCAAGGGCGGCCAGAAGACGGCCGGCAAGGCGGGAACCCTGACCGCGCTCGTCGTGCTCGGGCTCTACCTCGCTCTGATCGTGGCGACCATGATGGTGTCCGGCATCGGTGTCGACGGCATCGGGCTCAGCAACCCGGACAACCAGGGCAACATCTTCGCGGCCATCGCGTCGCCGATCATGGGGCCGCTCGCCGTTCTGATGTCCCTGGCCGTGCTGGCCAGCTCCGCCTCCTCGCTGCAGTCCACGATGACATCGCCGGCACGGACACTGCTGGCGATGGCCCACTACAACGCGCTCCCGCCGAAGTTCGCCAGCATCAGCAAGCGGTTCGGCTCCCCCGGCTACGCCACGATCGCCGCCGGCGCCATCGCGGGCGGGTTCTACGCGGTCATGACGATCATCAGCGTCAACGTTCTCAACGACACCATCATGTCCCTGGGCCTGATGATCTGCTTCTACTACGCGCTCACCTCCTTCGCCTGCGTCTGGTACTTCCGGCAGAGCCTGTTCAGCAGCATCCGAAATTTCTTCATGCGCCTGCTCGTCCCGGGACTCGGGGGCCTGATGCTCAGCATCGTCTTCGTTCAGACCGCGGTGAGCAGCTGGAGCCCCGACTTCGGAAGCGGTTCCGAGGTCTTCGGGATCGGGCTGGTCTTCGTGATCGGCGTCGGACTGCTGCTCCTGGGCGTCGCCGTGATGGGCCTGACCTACTGGCGCCAGCCGAGCTTCTTCCGCGGTGAGACCCTGCGCCAGGACACTCCCGCACTGGTCGTGCCCGAGTAGGGGCCGGCCGGCCTCACGGCGGGGGTGGAGCGCGCTCTGGCGTAGCGTGGGTGCAGCAATGACCGCACCCCGCTCCGCTCCCCCGGCATCCGGGCTGCCCCGCGCCTGGACGGGGCACTCCCGCGGCAGCCGCGACTACCGCCGGCTCCTGGCCGGCCTGTTCTTCGCCGGCATCGCGACCTTCGCCCAGCTCTATTCGCCCCAGGCGACGCTGCCCCAGATCGCAGCGGACCTGCACGTCGGCGCGGCGACCGCCGCCCTCGTGGTCTCCGCCTCCACGCTGGGCCTGGCGATCGGCGTCATCCCGTGGTCGGCGGTCGCCGACCACATCGGTCGCGTGCGGGCGATGACCGTCGCCGTCACGGCGGCCACCGTGTTCGGGCTCGTGGTGCCGTTCGCGCCCACCTTCCCGCTGCTCCTGACCGGGCGACTGCTGGAGGGCCTGATGATCGGGGGCGTTCCCGCCATCGCCATCGCCTATCTCAGCGAAGAGATCACGCCCGGCCACGCCGCGCGCGCGGCCGGCACCTATGTCGCAGGCACCACCATCGGCGGTCTGCTCGGCCGGCTCGTGGCTGGACCCGTCGCCGAGCTGTCGAACTGGCGCATCGGGGTCTTCTCCGTGGCAGTCCTCTGCGCGGTCGCGGCTGCACTGTTCGTGGCCCTCGCCCCGAAACCGCGGGGCTTCGTTCCGCGACGGGCGCGTGCGCGAAACCCCGCGGAGAGCCTCCATCGCCTGCTCGCCGTCAACCTCCGCTCACCGCGGCAGCTGGCCTTGTACGCCCAGGGGTTCCTCCTGATGGGCGGCTTCGTCGCCCTCTACAACTACCTCGGCTTCCGGCTCGCAGCACCGCCGTTCAACCTGCCGCAGACCCTGATCAGCCTCGTCTTCATCGCCTATCTCGCCGGCACGTGGTCCTCGGCCCAGGCCGGCATCCTCGCATCCCGGTTCGGTCGCCGCGACGTTCTCCTCGTCTCGATCGCGGTCATGGTCACCGGGGTGCTCCTGACCCTGACGACCGCGGTCCTGCCGGTGCTGATCGGCCTGGTCGTGGCCACCGCGGGGTTCTTCGCCGCGCACGCGATCGCCTCCGGCTGGACCGGAAGCGATGCCACCACCGGGCGCGCGCAGGCCTCGTCGCTCTACAACTTCTCGTACTACGCCGGCTCGAGCCTGTTCGGCTGGCTGGGCGGGGTTTTCTTCGTCAGCTTCGGCTGGCTGGGCACCGCGGGCATGGTGGCCGGCCTCGCCGCCCTGGCCGGAGCCCTCACGCTGGCTCTGCTCCCCCGCGGTCGCGCCGGAATTGCACTGGCCGAGCGGGTGTCGTAACTTCTGAATCGTCACCGCTCGTGCGGTGCCGGAACGAACAGGGAGTGCACCATGACCAATGTCGAGTTGCTCGTCTACGCCGACCGTCTGGGTGGCACCATCCACGATCTGCGGGCACTGCTCGACGGGCCGCTGCGGGCCTTCGGGAGCGTGCACGTGCTGCCGTTCTATGTTCCCTTCGACGGAGCGGATGCCGGCTTCGACCCGATCGACCATGCCGCGGTGGACCCGCGCCTGGGCACCTGGGACGACATGCGCAGCCTGGCCGGCACGCGCGGTCTGACAGCGGACCTGATCGTCAACCACGTCTCCTCCTCCTCGGTCGAATTCGTCGATTGGCTCGCGCGCGGCACCGCCTCCGCCTACGAGGGCATGTTCCTCACCTTCGACACCGTCTTCCCGCACGGGGGCACCGAGAAGGACATCACCGCGTTCTACCGGCCGCGGCCCGGCCTCCCTTTCTCGGCCTACCAGGGCGCCGACGGCAGTCGCCACCTGGTCTGGACGACCTTCATGCCCACCCAGGTCGACCTGGACGTGCACCACCCCGCGGCCCTCGCCTACCTGGCCCGGGTGCTGAAGACGCTGGCCGGCGGCGGGGTCACGACCGTGCGCCTGGATGCCGTCGGGTACGCCGTCAAGACGCCGGGCACCGACAGTTTCATGACGGAGCAGACCCTCGCGTTCGCCCGCACGGTCGTGGAGATGGCGCACGAGGAGAAGCTGGAGGTGCTGGTCGAGGTGCACGCGCATTACAGCCAGCAGCTCGCGATCGCCCCGATCGTGGACCGCGTCTACGACTTCGCGCTCGCGCCGCTGCTCCTGCACTCGCTGGGCACCGGAACGGTGGACCGGCTCGCCCGCTGGTTCGAGATCCGGCCGGAGAACGCGATCACCGTGCTCGACACCCACGACGGCATCGGCATCATCGACGCGGGTCCGATCGGAACGAAGCCCGGCCTGCTGACCCACGACGACATGGTGGACATCTTCGCGCGGGCGCACACGGCCACGGCCGGCCACTCCACGATCGCATCCGTGGTGCCCGAGTGGTTCACCCTGCCGCACCAGATCAACGCGACGTTCTTCAGCGTGCTCGGCGGCGAGGACCTGCCCTACTTCCTGGCCCGCGCCGTGCAGCATTTCCTGCCCGGTCGCCCGCAGGTCTACTACGTCGGCCTCCTCGGCGGGCTCGACGACTCCGCACTGTTCGCCCGCACCGGCAACGGGCGGGACGTGAACCGCCACGTCTACACGGCCGGGGAGATCGAGCAGGCCCTGACGACCGACATCACCCGGGCGCAGCTCGGCCTCGCCCGGCTGCGGTCGACCCACCCCGCGTTCGACGGTGACTTCTCCTGGGGCGTCACCGGCGACGACGCCCTCGAGCTCCGCTGGTCGCACGACGACGCCACCGCGCGACTCGCCGTGACCACCACGGTGGGCGCGCCGACCGTGAGCATCGTCCTGACGGATGCCGGGCACACGCAGGTGCTCGACACCCTGGCGGCCGTCGCCGACTGGACCCTCGTGATTCGCTGATCGCGGCGCGCCCGGGGCCCGAGTCCGGGCGTTCGCGCTTGACTGAGCTGTGCGCACCCGAACCCGCTGTTACCGCGACGGAATCCTCGTCGACGAGGATTTCCCCCTCGTCGACGTGTCCGAGCATCTCGCCCTGCCCGCCAGCGTCGTCTGGGTCGACCTGTCCGACCCCGACGAAAGCGACCTGGCCCTCCTGGCCGACGAGCTCGGTCTGCACGAACTGGCGGTCGAGGACGCCCTCAACCTGCGGCAGCGGCCCAAGCTCGACCGTTACCCGGACCACCTGTTCCTGTCCGCGTATTCCATCAGCCTGGAGAAGTCCACGGCCCGGGTCAGCACGAACGAGATCGCCGCGTTCATCACCGACCAGGCGCTGGTGACCGTGCACAAGAACGGCCGATTCGACCTGGACGCGGTGGTGAACCGCTGGGATTCCACCCCGGACCTGGCCACGAATGGGGTCTCCTACCTCCTTCACGGCCTGCTGGACTACCTCGTCGACGGGTATTTCGAGGCGGTCGAGGCGCTGGACGACGAGATCGAGGATCTCGAAGACCTTCTGTTCCTTCCCAACAGCGACCAGGAACAGGTTCAGCGGCGCTCCTTCGAACTGCGCAAGAGCCTGGTGACGCTGCGGCGGATCATCCTCCCGATGCGCGAGGTTGTGAACACGCTGCTGCGCCGCGACCTGCACCTGCTCCAGGACGAGATGGGTCCCTATTTCCAGGACGTGTACGACCACGTGCTGCGGGCCATGGAGTGGACCGAGAGCCTGCGGGACCTGGCCACCAGCATCCTCGAGGCCAATCTCGCCATTCAGGGCAACCGGCTCAACGTGATCACCAAGAAGGTCACCGGGTACGCGGCTATCATCGCCGTGCCCACCGCCATCACCGGGTTCTACGGCCAGAACGTTCCCTACCCCGGATTCGCCCAGCCGCTCGGGTATTACACCTCCGGCGCACTGATCCTCGGCCTCTCGGGGCTGCTCTACCTGCTGTTCAAACGCAACGACTGGATCTGATCGGCTGGCGGCACCCCCGGCGTCACGGCACCCAGTAGCCGGTCTTGCCGAGCAGCCGGGTTTCGAGATCGGCCTGCGGCGACACGTCGATTTCCGGCCCGAACACGCCCATGGTGCGCCAGGCATCCGCCTGGGGAACGATCTGCTCCCAGAGGTTCTCGACCAGAGGTGCCGGCAGGGAGTAGTCGAGCCCGATCAAGCGCGCGATCGACCACGCCTGGAACGCACGGTAGATGCTCACGTGCTGCAGGTACTCGGCAAGCGTGAAATCGCCGTAACTGAGATGAACGATCGCGTCGGGATCGAGTTCACGGTTGACGGCGCCGGTGGCGAGGTCGTTCAGTCGGTCGTAGGCCGCGATCGGATCCTGTCCGAGGAGGTCGCCGTCGTACGTGTCGCCGACCTCGTCGATCGTGCGTCCGGAGAGAACGTCGGGCACCCAGGCCTCGTCACGAGCGTGCTCGGCGACGATGTCGCCCAGGGTCGGATCCGGCCTGCGTGTCCAGTCGGACGGAGCCGGCATCGTGAGCTGCGTTGGAATGAGCCGGTCGAGCACGGAGCGCAACGCGGCATCCGCCTGGAGAAACATCTCTTTCTGCTTCATCCCCGCACGCTAGCACGGAGCGTGAAGAGTGGTCGGAGGCCGCGGTTCGCCCCTGTCGTTTCGCGGCCCCCGGTCGTGCGGCGCCCCGGTTACCCGAGCGCCAGTCTGGAGGTGAAGGCTCAGTGCTTGAAAGCGTCCTTGACGTTTTCGCCGGCCTTCTTCACGCTGGCCTTGGACTGCTCGGCCTTGCCTTCGGCGATCTTGGAGTCGTCATTCGTGGCCCGGCCGACGGCCTCGGTGGCCTTGCCCTTGAGGTCTTCGGCGGCGTTCTCGATCTTGTCGGATGCGCTCATGGCGTGTTCCCTTTCGGTTGATGTCTCGTGGGTGGCAGCCAGGCGCGGGTGCGCCAGACGAACATGCTCGCAGCCGTCGGTTCCCCGGCGTCCACATCATCATCGCCATCGTCATCGGCCGGCCCGATGAGCAACGCATCGAACGTGGGCAGGACGGCACCGGCAGGTTTGGTGTCATCGGCGGCGAGTGAGTGGAACATCGGGCATCCTTCGGGTCTGCGATTGAGGCTGTCAGTGATAAGACGTGGGTTGTGCCATATTTGTCACACGTATTTGTCAAAAGTTTTTTGAACACGGCGGTGAAGGAGGCGGAGGGACGATGACAACGACCCCGACTCGGGCGCCGCTCGCGTCTCCCCTCGAGTCCTTCCCCGACCAGACCCTGGCCGATCGCGCCGCGGACGGGGACATGCGGGCCTTCGAGGTGCTCGTGCGCCGCTACGGCCCGCTGATGCGGGTGTATGCCAGCCGGGTCCTGGGGTCGAACGACGAGATGGACGACGTCGTGCAGGAGGCCTTCATCACGGCCTGGCAGCAGCTTCCCACCCTCGAGAACGGCGCCGCCGTCAAGAGCTGGCTGATGCGGATCGTCAGTCGCAAGAGCATCGACCGGGTGCGCGCACGGCGTCGGCACGTGGACATCGACCTCACGGATGCCGCGGCTCCGGAACACGAATCCCCGCATAGACTCGTGGAAGCGGAGTCACAGACGGAAGAACTCACACGTGTTCTCGCTACACTGCCCGAAGACCAGCGACGCTGCTGGATGCTCCGGGAACTGGCAGAGTGCAGCTACGGCGAGATCGCCGAACAGCTGGAACTGCCCGTCTCGACGATTCGCGGATTATTGGCCCGAGCACGCAAAACCCTGCTTCACGAGATGGAGGAATGGCGATGACCTCATCGAATGATCCCTCCGCAACATCCGTCGCTGATGACGACACCGCTCGCGAACTCGCGCAGTACGACGGTCACACCTTTGAACAGCTGAGCGAATATCTCGATCGGGACCGCACGCCCGCCGACCCGAGTATCGACGGCTCCCCGGAGTGCCAGATCGCCCTGAAGGGGATGCAGCGGCTTCGGAAGGCGCACCGCGCCCTTTTGGACGAGGACGTGCGGCGCGAAGTCGAGGGCGGTGACGGCTGGGTGTCGTCGATCCTGGCGCACATCAGCCTCGAGGCACGCGCAGGGCGCGACATCCCGATCGAGCACCCCTCGCCGGCCGCACGCCTGGTCGTGACCGAAGGGGCCGTGCGCGGCATTCTGCGGGCCGCGGGTGACAGCCTCCCGAACATCATCGTGGGCCGGTGCGGTCTGGACGGCGACGTGACCGTGCCGGGTACACCCATCACCGTGCGTGTCGATGCCTCGATCCGAGAGGGTGAGAATATCCCGGCCACAGCAGACGCCCTGCGGCAGGCGGTCTACGCCGCCCTGCGCCAGCACACCGACCTCACCGTTGCCGCGGTCGACATCACGATCCGCGACCTCTACGCCGGAGTCGCAGCAGCCGCCGCCCCGCGAACGGAATCGAGCACCGATGAGTGACGTCCTCCCCTCCGAGGAGCAACTCGACGACCTGATCCGGGCCGTCCCCGGCGTGGACGAGCTGTACTCGTCCGCCCCACTCGTGGCCGCCGTGATCGCCACGGCGGTTGACGCGGTGACCGGCCGATCACCCTCGGCTGGTTCCGTAGAGATCGCTCAGGGAAAGTCGGGTCTGAGCGTTTCGGTCAAGATCGGCATCGTCGAGTCATTCGCCGCCACCGACGTGTGCCGCCGCGTACACGACGCCATCGCGGAGCAGCTCGACCGGTCCGGCACCGGGCCGGTGGACGCGATCACGGTCACGGTGGCCCGAATCGGCTGACGGTCTCAGTCGACCTCATTCGCCCAGGCTGCCCCGTCGAACCGGATGAGCAGGCAGCTCTCGGACTCCAGCCACTGAGCGGGCGTGCCGAGCGCGGCGTTCAGCTGCTCCAGTCGCCGGGCGATCGGCCGCGCCTCCGCGCCGGCGAGCCGGGCCTGGAAACCGACGATCCGGGTCGGATACAGCCGCAGTGCGCGCGGTACCGCGCCGCTCGTCTCGAGCACGAAAACGAAGGCCTGATCGTTGCGTTCCACGGGGTCGACCGCGTAGTCGTCCACGAAATCGCCCGCGCTGTAGATGATCGGCCGACTGCGGTAGACCTCGACCGCCCGCACGATGTGCGGCGAATGCCCGTAGACGACTCCGGCGCCGGCATCGATCATCGCGTGCGCGAACACCCGGTGCTCGGCCGGGACCGAGCGACCCCAGTTGCCGCCCCAGTGGGCGGAGACGATCAGGAGGTCCACCCGGCCGCTGATCTGCCGCACGAGCCGGAGGAGGTCGTCGACGCGGGCATCCGGCAGGTCGACCGGAACGTAGTGCACACCCGGATGCCCCGGGCCGGCTACCCACCCCGGTTCGTTGTCCGTCACCGCGATGAACCCCACCGTGGCCTCGTCGTTTCGCCAGTAGGCCGGCCGCCGGGCCTCGTCCTCGTCGCGACCGGCGCCGGCACGCCCGATCCGATACCGGTCGAGCGTCCCGAGCATGTCTTCGAGCGCGCCCGTGCCGTAGTCGAGCACATGGTTGTTGGCCAGGGAGACGATGTCGATGCCCGCGGCCGTCAGGCATCCGGCGTTCCGGGTAGCGGAGCGGAAGTGGAACACCTTCCCCGGCCACGGCGTGCCGTCATCCGAGAGCACGCACTCCAGGTTGCCGATCCGCAGGTCGGCGTCGGCCAGGACCGGCAGGGTGTCGCCCCACGGGAAGGCCGGGTCGGCCGACTCGGCCAGATGCTCGTTGACGAGCCGACCGAGCATCACGTCTCCGAGGAAAGCGATTCTCATTCCGGCAGTGTAGGTCGCCCGGGGAACCCTCGCGCCCTTCCCCGCGACCTTCGGGGCGACACCGGCTCCGGTCACCCCGCCGCGTAGCCTTGACCCATGCCCCTGAAACCAGCGTTGAACAAAGACACCCGCCTCTGCATCTCCCTCGCTGCCCGGCCGAGCAACCTCGGCACGCGCTTCCACAACTACCTCTACGCGGAGTTGGGCCTCGACTTCATCTACAAGGCGTTCACGACCACGGACATCGCCACGGCCATCGGCGGGGTGCGGGCGCTGGGCATCCGTGGGTGCTCCGTGTCGATGCCGTTCAAAGAGGACGTCATCGCGCTGGTCGACGAGATGGACGCGTCCGCGACCGCCATCCGGTCGATCAACACGATCGTGAACGACGAGGGCTGCCTGCGGGCCTCGAACACCGACTACATCGCCGCGGCCGAGCTGATTCGCGCGCGCGGTATCGACCCCGCCACGCCGTTCCTGCTCCGCGGCAGTGGCGGGATGGCCAAGGCGGTCGCGGCGGCGTTCCGCGATTCCGGCTTCGAGCAGGGCACCCTGATCGCCCGGAACGAGAGCAAGGGGCGCGCCCTCGCCGACGAGCTCGGATTTCGGTGGGTGGCCGAGCCGACCGGGCTGACCGCCCCGCTGATCGTCAACGTGACCCCGATCGGGATGGCCGGAGGGGCGGAGTCGAATGACTCGGCCTACTCGGACGCGGCCATCGCCGCCGCGACCACGGTGTTCGACGTCGTCGCCCTGCCGGCCGAGACTCCGCTGATCCGCGCCGCCCGGGCGGCCGGGAAGGTCGTCATCACGGGCGCAGAGCTCATCGCGCTGCAAGCTGCGGAGCAGTTCGAGCGATACACCGGGGTTCGTCCGACCCCGGAGCAGATCGTCGCGGCCTCCGAATTCTCGCGGAGCCGATAGCCCGCGGCGGGGAGCGAGTGCTAGACAGTGGATAGGGCCGCATTCGGGCGGCCAGTTGTTCGGTGAGGAGCATTCCATGAGTATCGAATTCATCCCGAACCGCTTCCAGGGCCAGACCGCGATCGTGACCGGGGCCGGGTCCGGAATCGGGCGCGCCACGGCCATCCGTTTCGCCCGCGAGGGCGCCAGGGTCATCGCCACCGACGTGGTGGCGGACCGCCTGGACCAGTTGACCGCGGACTTCCCCGACCTCGACATCACGACCCTCGTCGGTGATGTGAGCCTGGAGGACACGGCTCAGGCCCTGGTCACGGCCGCGGGCGGCACGGTGGACGTGCTCGCGAACGTGGCCGGCATCATGGATGCGTTCCTCCCGCTGGCCGAGATCGACGACGCCACCTGGGAGCGCGTGTTCGCGGTGAACCTCACCTCGGTCATGCGGCTCACCCGCGCGGTGCTGCCGGGCATGATCGAGGCCGAACACGGCGCGATCGTGAACGTGTCCTCGGAGGCCAGCCTGCGGGCATCCGCGTCGGGGGTCGCCTACGCCGCCTCCAAGCACGCCCTCAACGGGCTGACCAAGAGCGTCGCGGTGGTCTACGGGCCGAAGGGCATCCGGGCGAACGCCGTCGCCCCGGGCGCCGTGAAGACCAACATCGAGGCGCCGTTCAAGTCCGCCTGGGCGCAGGAGCGCCTCGGGCCGCTGATGGCGATCATCCCCACCTTCGCCGAGGCGGAGGAGCTTGCGGCCTCGATCACCTGGCTCGCGAGCAGCGACGCCAGCAACGTCAACGGCGTGATCCTGCCCGTCGACGGCGGCTGGGCCGCCATCTAGCCGAGCGTTCCCGCGCCGGCCCCTGACCGGCCTCGACGAACCAATTCGACGGAGATTCGGCTCTAAAAAACCGGATTCGGGCTGTTCGGGCTGGGTTCGGGCAAAATCTCCGTCGAATTGGTGAGGGGCCGCCGCCCGGCCGCCGCCCCGGGCGCCGTCAGAGGCCGCCCGGCCAGCGGATCGAAGGTCGCGCTCGGGCGCCCCAGCAGGTAGCCCTGGGCCAGCACGCATCCGCTGGCCCGCAGAATCTCGAGCTGGTCGCGGGTCTCCACGCCCTCGGCGACCACCTCGACGCCGAGCTTCAACGCGAGCGCGAGGATTCCCTGCACGAGCGGCACGGAGGCGGCGTCAGGCAGATTCATGATGAAGCTGCGGTCGATCTTGATCTGGTCGACCGGCAGGGTGTTGAGCCAGGCGAGGGTCGAGAAACCCGTTCCGAAGTCGTCGAGTGAAATATGGATGCCCAGACGGCGCAACTCCACTAGCCGTTCGACGATGCCGGGGAGGTCGATGAGAGCGCTGCTCTCCACAACCTCCAGAATGAGCCGCTCCGGGGCGAGGGCATGTCGGTTGAGTGCGGCTCGAACCGTCGGAACCAGTCTCCGGTCGAGCAGCGTGGCCGCGTCGAGGTTGACTGCGACGCCGTATGGCCGCACTGCCGGCCGCGGCCAGTCGGCGACCGCAGCACAGGCGGCTCCGACCACCCACAGGTCCAGTTCGGGCAGCAGGCCCATCTCCTGAGCCAGAGGCAGGAACGCAGCCGGAGCCAGAAGACCCAGCCGGGGGTGCTCCCAGCGGATGAGGGCCTCCGCGCCGACCACGCGCTCCTCCCCCGCACGGGAGATGTCGACGACCGGCTGGAAGTGCAGCCTCATCTGGTTCTCGTCCAGGGCACACGCCAGCTCCAGCGGCAGTGACGGGCCGGTGGCCCCCGGCTCCTCCTGGCGGCCCGCAACGGCGATCTGGTTGCGTCCGGTTCTTTTGGCCGTGTACATGGCGCCGTCGGCTTCGTCGAGCAGGTGCTCGCCGTGGCCTCCCGGTCCCGTGTGGACGGCCACGCCCACACTGGCGGAGATACGCAGGTCCTGGCCGGCCAGGTGGAAGGGATGGTTCAGGCAATCGACTGTCCGGCGGGCCAGCTCGATGGCCGCCGCCTCGCCCTCCAGCTCGGTGACCAGCACCGCGAACTCGTCACCGCCGAGCCGTCCGATCACGTCGCCGCCGCGCACCTCCGCGCGCAATCGCGCCGCGACCTGCCGCAGCAATTCGTCGCCGACCTGGTGGCCCAGGCGGTCGTTGACGCGTTTGAAGTTGTCGAGGTCGCAGAACAGAACGGCCGAGGTGGACCCGTCCCGGCATTCCGACAGTGCGGTGTCGAGTCGGGCCGCGAACAGGACCCGGTTGGGCAGGCCGGTCAAGGCGTCATGCTGCGACTGGTAACGAACCGTGGCGAGCAGCCTGGCCTTCTGCATGGCCGTGGCCCCCTGGTGGCTGACACCCTCGATCCGGGCCATGGCATCGACCAGAACCGCTTCCCCGACCGCGCCGCGCCAGCTGACCGTGGCGACGCCCATCAGCACATCCCCGGCGAGGAGCGGCACCGCCACCAGGCTGTGCACACCGACCGAGCGGACCAGGTCGCCCAAGGCGGGGCTGGCCCCGTCCGCGGTGATCAGAACGAGCTCCTGCCGGGTGAGCAGTCCGATCAATTCCGGCGTCTGGTCGACCGAAATCGTCGTCTGCAGGAACTGTTCGCGCTGGGGGGTTCCGAGCCCGGTGGATGCGACCGGGCGAAGCTCACCGAGGTCGGCGTCCCAGAGCAGGACCGCCGCGGAGTCACTGCCGACGATCGTCGGCAGTGCCAACGCGACGACATCCGCGATCCCCTCGACGCTGTCGCTGGTCGCCAGCTCGTGCGCGAGACTGAGCAGCGCGGCCGTGCGCAGCCCTCCGCGACGGGACTCCTCCAGCGCGGTGAACAGGTCGAGGGCGGCCGCGGCGTGTCCGGCGTACGCCTCGAGCAGGGCCCGGTCGCCGACCATCGCGGTGTGTCCCACGGGGAACAGGGCGGCCAGGTGGCCGTGGATCCTGCGATTCGAGGCGATGTCGACGACCAGCGCGCGCTCGCCCAACTGCTCGCCGCGCAGCATCCGTTCGACCAGATCGTCGGCACGGGCCTCAGTGACCCCTCGGTGGCGCACCAGCGGGGCGCCGCCCCCGTCGGGTTCCACGATGAGCAGGTAGCCCGGCGCGAGCACGGCTGAGCCGGCGCGGTCGACGATCCGGGCAAGCATCTCGTCGAGGTCGTCGCTGCTGACGAGGTCCGCGGCGGCCAGCTGCACCTCCCTGACCTTGTCGCGCAGGACGGTGAGAGACGCGTCGACGAACCGGTTCCTGGCACGCCGGGACCACCAGTGTTCCCGCATTGACCAGGTCAGCTCGTATTCGCACTCCGGGTAACCGTCCGACTGGCACCGAGGGTGACTGACCCGAGCGGGTGCGAGACCGAAGATGGCGGGAACGGACGAGAACAGTCCCTGAGCATATTGGCAGTCCAGTCTGGAGGGCCGATAGCCCTCGTGGAGCCGGTAACCCACCGTCGCCGTGGTCTTGGCGACCTTGATGGCATCCATCGTGGACGTGGTGGTGAACTTCGGCACCATTCGCGGCATCTGGCGATAGATGGCGCCCGGCGAGGCGAACACGCTCAGCAACTGCACGAGCACGGGCTGAATGTCGCCGATCACCGACCCGGCGCCCACCGTGAACATCGTGTTCGGATCGTCGAGCACGGCCGTCGCCGCCTCGAACAGGCGGATGCGGGTGTCGTAGCCGACCCACGTGGACGGGTTCTCAAGAAGGGCCGCATCCTGATGCACGCCCGCCCGCGCGAGCACTTCAGCGACGGCTTCCTCCCCGCCGAGCCGGCGCACGTGGCGCAGGAGCAGGCTGATCGTCGTGCTCGCGGTCTCCCGCGATTCGCCATCCATAGTCCTCCACCCCACCAGTTCATTATCGACGGGATTTCGCGCGGGGTCGGCCGCGACGCCACGAAAAATCGCCGTTCACCGCACTCGCGTGGTGAACGGCGATTCTAGGCCGTGGCGGCTGGTCAGCCGTCGGGCTTGGTCAGCCGTTGATGACCTGGGGCACCCCGAGCGCTTTGAGTCCGTCCACGCCGAATTCCAGGCCGTAACCGGACTGCTTGGAGCCGCCGAACGGAACCATCGGGTGCACTCCGCCGTGGCCGTTGATCCAGACGGTGCCGGTCTCGAGGCGCGCCGCGACTTCGCGGGCCTTGTCGAGGTCGGCCGACCACACGGAGCCGCCGAGCCCGACGTCAACGCTGTTCGCCTCCCGGATCACCGCGTCAAGGTCGGTGTAACGGATGATCGGCAGCGCCGGCCCGAACTGCTCCTCGATGACGAGCGGATTGGCGCCGTCGATGTCGGCGATGAGGGTGGTCGGGTAGAAGTAGCCGGGCTGGTCGAGGTCGGGGTTTCCGCCGATGAGCACGCGGGCGCCGGACTCTTTCGCCGACTCGACCAGACGGGACACGATGTCGAACTGCGCCTGGTTCTGCAGCGGGCCGAGGACGTTCTTCTCGTCGAGCCCGTTGCCCATCGGCATGGCCGCGGCGACAGCGGTGAGCTCCTCGCAGACCGCGTCGTAGACGTCGTCGTGCACGTAGAGGCGCTTGAGCGCGGCACAGGTCTGACCGGTGTTGATGAAGGCGCCCCAGAACAGGTTCTGGGCGATGGCCTTCGGGTCGACGTCGGGCAGCACGATGCCGGCGTCGTTGCCGCCGAGCTCCAGGGTGAGGCGCTTGATCGTGTCGGCGGAGCTGCGGATGATCGCCTTGCCGGTTGCGGTCGAGCCGGTGAACATCACCTTGCCGATGTCGGGGTGGGTCGACAGTCGCGCGCCGATCTCGCGGTCGCCCGATACCACGCTCAGCAGGCCGGCCGGCAGCACCTGGTTCATCACCGCGACGAGGGCGAGCACGCTGAGCGGGGTATATTCGGAGGGCTTGACCACGACGGCGTTGCCCATCCGCAGCGCCGGAGCGATCTGCCAGACCGCGATCATCATGGGCCAGTTCCAGGGGCCGATCGCGCCGACGACGCCGATCGGGCGGTAGTGCACCTCGGCGTGAACCTGGCCGTCATCGACGACGACCTCGGCCTCGAGCGGCGTCGCCGCGGTGGCGCGCAGCCAGGCGGATGACGCGCCGACCTCGAAGCGGGCGTTCGGCCCGTTCAGCGGCTTGCCCTGTTCCCGGGAGAGCAGCTCGGCGAGCGGCTCTGCCGCGGCGTCGATGGCATCGGCAACGCGGTTCAGCACCTCGCTGCGGGCCGCGTGACCCAGGGCAGCCCAGGCAGGCTGAGCCGCACCGGCGGCGGTGACCGCGCGGTCGAGGTCCTCGGCGGTGTCCACGGGGGCCAGGCCCACCACCGCACCCGTTGCGGGATCGAAAATTTCTCTCGTCGGTCCCGATGCCGGCGTGATCGTCGCAAGGAGATTGTCGTAGGTGTCCATGGGTCCTCCACTTTGAGTCCGTTAGTTCTCTGAACCTATCCAGCGGATGCCGGGCCCGTTTGTTCCAGCGCGCAGTGCGGTTGTTGCCGGGCGCAGGACCGGCATCCGCTTGCCGTGCGCAGTGAGAGCGGCATCCGTGTGCCGTGCGCCGCCGCGCGGTGGCGGCGACCCCGGGGCCGCTAGGCTTCCCGGCATGGGCAACGACGCACACCCGCCGGTCGGCATTCAGCGCAGCAGCCCGCTCACCCGGAGGCTGCTCGCGCCCAACCCCGGACCGATGACCCTCGACGGCACCAACAGCTACCTCATCGCCGCGCCCCGTTCCGCCTCGGCTGTGGTGGTCGACCCCGGACCGCTCGACGACGCCCACCTGGCTGCGCTCGCGGCAACGGGTTCGGTTGCCCTGGTGCTGATCACGCATCGCCATGCGGACCACAGCGCGGCGAGCGCACGGTTCGCTCGGCTCACCGGTGCGCCGGTGCGGGCCCTCGACCCGGCGTTCTGTGTCGATGCCGGACCGCTGACCGACGGAGAGGTGATCGAGGCCGGGGGAACGCGCATCCGTGTCATCGCCACGCCGGGGCACACCGCGGATTCGGCGTGTTTCCAGTTGCCCAATGATGGACCGCACGGGTCGGTGCTCACCGGGGACACGATCCTCGGGCGGGGAACGACGATCATCGCTCCCGACGGCACGCTCGAGGGTTACCTGCGTTCGCTCACCGCCCTGCGGGCGCTCGGGCCCGCAACGGTGCTCCCCGCCCACGGGCCGGTGCTGCCGAACCTCGAGGCGGTCTGCGACGCCTATCTCGCGCACCGCCACCAGCGCCTGGCCGAGGTTCGCCGTGCTCTGGCCGAGCTGGGGCCCGACGCGACGGTCGCGCTGGTCACCGATCGCGTCTACGCCCACACGGATGCTGCCGTCCGCTTCGCCGCCGAGGCCTCGGTTCACGCGCAGCTGGCCTACCTTCGCGGCGCGGAGCCGGTGCCGGTGCCGGTGCCCGCGCTGGTGCCCGCGCCCGCGCCGCCGCTGGTGCCCGAACCGGACCAGTGAAGGTTCCCGGCGCCTCCGGACCGCCCCCGCCCCGGCCGCGCTCCCGGGGGCCCCAGTCCCTCCCGACGGGGAACGAATTCGACGGAGATCTTGCTCTAAACAGCCTGTTTTGGGCCAAAACAGCCCGATTTCGGCAAAATCTCCGTCGAATTGGTTAGTCAGTGAGCTGGTTCGTGGGACCTCGCCGCACCGGGGCAATGCGGGCTCCTCACGCCCGGCGCCGGATTACCGCGGCCGGCCGCGAGGCGCGGCGCCGACCGGCCCCCGCACCCGGCCCGCGTCTCGCACCGAGTTCGACAGTTCCGGTCGAGTTCGACCGGCTCAAGTGTCCGGCTCGACCGGAACGGTCGAACTCGGCGTGACTCATCGCAGAAAGACAGCGTCGACGATCTCCGGGGTACCCTCGGCTCTCACCCGCGCGCAGGCGCGGAACCGACTACATTGAGAGCCATTCGGTGAGATGAAGGGGAGCGACGTGACTCGGCCCAACGGTGTTGGTGTCCATTCCGTCGCGCAGACCGCCGAACCGCCCGCGCGGCGATTCTTGTGGCGTCAACGCCGGGCGGACGCGCTTGAAGGTCTGGCCTGGTTCTCGATGGCCGTGGTGCTGGCTCTCTTCCTGGCCGACGGGGGCTGGACATACTTCACGAATATCCGGGACGTCACCACGGGAATAGGGATAGTGGCCGGCCTGGTCGGAAGCAATCTCCTGCTCGTCATGCTCCTGCTGGCCGCCCGGTTGCCGGTCATCGACGGGGCGATCGGCTACGACCGTGCCCTCGCGGCCCATCGACGGCTCGGCAAACCTGTGCTGTATCTGATTCTCGCCCACATGGTTCTGCTGCTCATCAGCTACGGCCTCGCGCTGGGGCGCAACCCCGTGGCCGAGGCAATCGCCATGATCACGTCCATGCCGGACATGCCGCAGGCCTTCATCGCCCTCGTCCTCTTCGTGCTCGTTGTCGTGACCTCCCTCGTGATCGTGCGGCACAAGCTGCCGTACCTGGCCTGGTACCTGGTGCATCTCCTGGTCTATGCCGCCGTGCTGCTCGCGCTCCCCATCAGTTCGGTCAGGGCGAGCTTTTCGCGGTCGGAACGTGGGCGCGCTGGTACTGGCTGTCCCTGTATGTCGGCACCCTGGCCGCCGTGGCAGTGTTCCGGTTCCTGATCCCCCTCGTTCGCAACCTGCACCACCGGCTGCGGGTGTCAGAGGTGCGCGCCGAGGCTTCCGGCGTAGCGTCCATCGTGATGACGGGTCACGACCTGGACCGGTTGGCCGCGCACGGCGTTCAGTTCTTCAGCTGGCGGTTCTGGTCGCCCGGGCTTCGCCTGGAGGCGCATCCGTATTCACTGTCGGCGGCTCCCGACGGCCGAAGCCTGCGGATCACCGTGCGCAATCTGGGCAACGGGAGTCACCGCCTTCTCGGCGTGCAGCCGGGAACCCGGGTCTTCTTCGAGGGACCGTACGGCCTGTTCACCGCCTCGGCCCGCACCACCGGCAGGGCGGTGCTGATCGGCGGGGGAATTGGAATCACCCCGATCCGAGCCCTCCTGGAGGACATCGACACGCCAGCCGGGGCGCTCACCGTGATCCTTCGCGGCGACGACCCTGAACACGTGTACCTGAGGCGGGAGGTCGAAGAGATCTGTGGCCGTGTCGGCGCCCGCCTCGAGGTGCTCGTGGGTTTGCCACCCCACGAAGGTCATACCTGGCTGCCGTCGGCCGTGTTCGCTGCGGGCCAGACTATTTCGACTCTCGCGCCCAACATCCCCGATGTCGACCTCTTCGTCTGTGGCCCGAAGCCGTGGGCCGAACTCGTGATCCGCGATGCGCGCGAGGCCGGTATTCCCGCACACCGCATCCATGCCGAACGGTTCGACTGGTGATGCGACGCTTGAGCACCGCCATCGTCGGGGTGGGCTCCGTCGCCGTGCTGGTCGTGGGCTGGCTGGCAGGTTCGAACAGGTTCACGGATGACGTACCCGTCGCCCCCTCGACGCGGCTCCCGACCACGACACCAACCTCGCCCCCATCGGATTCCGGGCCGAGTGCGGTTCCGTCGCCCACCGAGGCGGTGCCGCTTGCCACGGCCTACGACGGCCAGCTGATCGAGACCAAGTACGGAACGGTGCAGGTGCGGGTCGTCTTCACGGACGGTGTGATCACGGATGTCGTCGCCCTGAAACTCACCGACACGAGTGAGACCTCGGTGGAGATCAGTGCACGGGCGGCGCCGATCCTGCGGGAGGAGGTGCTGGCGGCGCAGTCGGCTGCCGTGAGCAACGTCAGCGGGGCGACCTACACGTCCCAGGGCTATCTCGGTTCGGTGCAATCGGCGCTCGATGCCGCGGGATTCACGGGATAGCCGGGGCAACCCGATGGGCGTGCACACGTTCGAGACCATGGGCACCGTGGTCAGCATCCGTCTGGCAACGGATGCCGGTGCCAGCGCCGGCGCCCTGGCCGATGTCCACCGGGTTTTCGACGACCTCGACCAACGGTTCAGCCTCTACGCCCCGGAGTCG
The DNA here is from genome assembly GCF_004403545.1 of Cryobacterium sp. TmT2-59. Lineage (NCBI taxonomy): Bacteria > Bacillati > Actinomycetota > Actinomycetes > Micrococcales > Microbacteriaceae > Cryobacterium > Cryobacterium sp. TmT2-59. The sequence continues at coordinate 22,061 of NZ_SOGM01000050.1, forward strand.
GAACTGTCGCTGATCGTCGCAGGCGTGCTGCCGCTCTCCCACGCCGGCCCGGAAATGCGCGGCGCCTACACGGATGCCCTGGGCTGGCGGGAGCGCACAAACGGGGCCTTCACCCCGCACCGGCCAGACGGCGTGCTCGATCTATCGGGCCTGATCAAGGGTGTCGCGGTGGAGCAGGCCGGCCTGGTCCTCGAGCGCCACGGACACCGGGTCTTCTCCATCAACGCGGGTGGCGACATCCTGACCGGAGGCGTGCCCGCGGAAGGCACCTGGATCACCGGGATCACCGATGCGGCCGACCGGACCAGGCTGCTGACCAGCGTGGGCCTCACTCCCGACTGGCCGGCCGCGGCGACGTCGGGTTCGGCCGAACGCGGCAACCACATCTGGCGGCGACCAGACACCGACCGATCCTTCCTCCAGGCCACCGTCATCGCCGGGGACATCGTGACCGCGGATGTCCTGGCCACAGCGATCATCGCGGGCGGACGGCCGACGCTGGATCACGTCACCGACAGATTCCGCATCGCCGTGCTCGTGCAACTCGCCGACGGCGCCCTGCTGGCGAACCCGGCCTTCCGCGCGCTCATCGCCCGCGATCCCGACGGCACCCCCAGCAGCATTCCCACAGCATCGGCGGCTGGTTCGTCAACGCAGTCATGAGGGCTCAGGCGATCGACCCGCCTCCCGCTGATCACTCCGCATGACCTCCGGCGCTCGGCGGCCAATCTCGCCATTAACGCCGACGCGAACGTGAGAGCCAACGTCCGCGATAGGAAGTCCTGCGCACGGAGCCGCGACCTGCTCGGAGGCAGTATGCTCAGTGGGCTTCGTGCCGGTCCCGTCTTTGGCGGCGAGATTCGATTGATTCTTCTTTGATTTAAGTGCAAGACTTGCAGAACTATCAAAGGACCGATCAATGAACGACGAGATATCTGCCGCACTCCGGGCAATTCATTCAGGCTCGGCTGTCGCCGACAAGCGCGAAAGTGTAACGCTCGACTTCAAACGTCAAGACAATTCAATCTCGGACACCAGCAACAACATTGCGGACGCCGTGGTCTGCTTCGCTAATGCCGGAGGGGGATCGGTGATTCTGGGGGTTCGTGATCGCATCGAGGGCCCAGATGCAATTGAAGGCACGAGTCTCGACGCATTGGCTTTGCGCAAAAGGATTCGTGAGGTCACCGCACCGAGTCTCGATGCAGTTGTTGCTGAGTTTGAATTTGAGGGCAAACGTCTCCTGGAGATTACCGTTCAGGAAGGTCTCGATGTGTATGTTTCACGCGGCAAGGTTCCGTCCCGGAGATTCAATGACGAATGCATCCCGATGACGACTGCCGAGATTAGCCGCCTCCACCAAGAGCGTCAGGGAGGCGATTGGAGCGCCCAAGACACAGGGCGCCCAGTTCAGGACATCGACCCGGACGCCATACTGAGAGTGAAAGCGCTGCTGCGTCAGCTTCCAGATGAGACTCGCAGAGCGATCGCGGATGCCGACACTGAGTTCATCCTCGCCACTTTGGGATTAATCACCAGCAATGGCACCCTCACTCGCACCGCTTCGATACTCCTTTGTCACAGCGACACGAACCCGACGGTGGAGGTTCTCGTGTATCAGCATCGGGAAAACATGGGAGGAGAAGTCAATGCCGGGCGACGCTGGACAGGCCCGCTACTCACGGCGCTAGTCGATGTCCTAGGAGTCATCGAAGCGCGCGTACAGACGACACCGATCAACCTCGCTTCGGGCCAACAAATTCAGATTCAGGACTACCCACTCGAGGCGGTTCGTGAGGCAGTCGCAAATGCAGTGATGCACGGCGACCATCGGCTTAATCGACCGATCACAATCGAGCATTCCGACCAATCGCTGGAAGTCCGCTCGCCGGGGCCCCTCGTCTCCGGTGTGACGCCGTCCAACATCCTCACACACCCCACGAAACCCCGCTTCCCATTGCTGGCTGACACGATGAGAGGGCTCGGGTTGGCCGAGAAGTGGGGCCAGGGTGTCGACCGCATGTATCGGGAAATGATTCGGAGCGGCAAGAAAGCACCAACGATCGAAGTCTTTGACGGCGATGACCCTGAGACATCGGTTACTTTCAGCGGCGGCAGCCCCAACGCACGTGTCGCGAAATTCTTCTCCACGCTTCCGCCCGGCGTGCAGAACGACACCAACGCACTGGTCGTCGTCTCGATGCTCACCGCCAAGCGCACTGTGACTGCGTTGGAAGTCGCCCCAATGATTCAAAGGGATATCGGCGTGACACAAGCAGAGCTTCAACGTTTGGCGAACGGCGAGGCAGAGCTCATCGAGCCGACGCCACGCACCGTCACCAGAAGCAACCCCGACTACCGGCTGCGAGCGAGTGCGTTGGCAGGGCTCGGATCCGCGCTCGGCTACCAGCCGCGGGGACGAAGCGACCGTGATCAGAAGATCATCGCCCATCTTCACGAGTACGGTTCCATCAACAACGCCACGATCCAGCGCATGTTCGATCTCGACGTCTTTAACGCGCGAAACGTGATTCAGGATCTCGTCGGCCGTGAGATCCTCGTCCGCACAACGAAGGCGAAGAGCGGAACTGCAGTCCGCTATGGACCAGGCGCGAAGTTCCCGGCCCGAGTTAAAGGTCGGAAGAATACGGGTCTTTCTCGGGAGCCGGCGACCCAGCTGGACCTGGAAATAGGCGAGGATTAGGTCACGAAATATTCAATAACCCAACAGATACATCGTGTCTCGACATTCCGCGAAAAGGGCCGCAGGCGTTGCGGCTCAGTCGGGGATGACTGGCTGAGCGCGACGGGACATTGCCCGCCGAGCGGCACGTCAACTAGTTCCGCAAAACGCACCTCATCGAGCGTACCCATGATTGCGCATCTGTTCACGGGCGGAAGAACTCCTCACTGGGTCAATCCCGGCAAGAAAAACCCCCTGCCTCCCAATCAAATAACGGGCTGCAGGGGGTTTTCCGTGGCGGGTTGTTCCTATAACTCACAGGCCGCTGAATCACTGGCCAGTTTTTCGGTGCTTTTGCGAACATCCTCTGCGCTCTGCCAAATAATCCTCTGGGCGCCTCGCCGCCCGACAGATGCAGGGATGCCGTCACGGATCATTTGGCTTGCGATCGAACGAAATGATCACTTGTTGGGCACGCTTGTTGAGACGAAGTTGGCACTGTCACCCCTGGGCCTCTGCAGTATTCGTTCGGTGAGTCTGCCTGAACCTGGGGCGTTCAGCGACGCGCGCCACCGACGGACCTGGAGGCGTGCATCAACTGAATCATGTGATCCCTTAGAAAGGAGCTCCTGAATATAAGAGGATGTTGGAGTAGGGCGTGAACTCGCCTGAGCGCACGACTGCGCGAGCCCGGTGAGTCTTCTGTTTGAAGTCGACATGAGGCACAAATTCAACCGAGACGCCCGCGTCGTTCAGCCGTTGCTGGATGGCTCTCAGCATGTCGGGGCTGTTCTCGATCATCTCAAGCGAAACGAGGGCTTTCTCGACTACGAACTCCGACAGAACCGTCTCGAGTACGTCGAGGAAGGCTGGCGATCCGGCTCGATACGCAAGGTCGATTCGTTCCACTGATGCGGGAATTGGAAGGCCGGCGTCCGCCACGACAATCGAGTCTGTGTGCCCGCATTCGGATATCACTCGCGACAGCTGTGCATTCAAAGTTCCGTTGTTGCGTCTCATTGGTTCTTCCTGTTCTCTCGTCGACTATGTGGCCGACCTGCACGAGGCGATGGGCGTCGGCGAGCGGGGCGGTCATCCGGCCCCGCCCGCGACGGCGTCGTGAACGGCTCTCAGGCGCGCGGCAGGGCCTTGCCGTCGGTGTCGAGGTAGTCGCGCCAGGATCGCTTCGGCGTCCATCCAAGCATCCGCTGCGCCTTCGCGCTGGAGATCCCGGAGGCGTCTGGACGGTCCGTCGCGTGCAGTTCAATCTTGTCGCCGTAGTAGGTGTGAAGGATCTCCCCGAAGTTTCGTCCGCCGACGTTATCGGGTGACGCGATGTAGAAGACCTCGTGCCCAGGCAGTTCGGACTCGGTGGCCAGCACAATAGCGTCGGCAAGGTCGTAGGCGTCGATGTAGCTCCACAAGTTGGGGCTCAGCACGGATGCGTCGCGAACCTGCGGGCCGAGGTTCTGCTCGTAGTTGTCTTCATTCTGGACCCAGCTCGGGCGCAGCGAGATGCAACGAATGTCGGAGCGCTCCACGGCCGCATTCATCAGCTGCTCACCGAAGGTTTTGGACAGTGCGTACGGATCCTGCGGGTGGACGGGGTGTTCCTCATCTACGGGCGCGTATTCGGGCAGGAAGGGCCGCTCAGGGAAGAAGAACCCCGGGACGGTTTCACTCGAAATGTTCACGAAGCGTTTGACCCCGAACCGCACGGCGGCTTCGAGAACATTGAAGGTCGCCATCAGGTTCGTCCGGAACACGACATGGGCAGGGTTTCCGGTGGGTTCTGGAATCGCGGCGACGTGTACGACGGCGTCCGCTCCACGTATGACTGCGAAGGCCTCACCGGCATCTGTGAGATCCGCCATCTGATAGCGGGCGGTTCCTTCTTCTCGACGTTCAAAGCCTGGACGGGTCAGGTCCGTGGCGAGGACCTCGTGCCCTGCGTCGAGCAGCGCTTGAGTGGCGGCGCGCCCCACCTTGCCGTGGGCGCCAGTGATAACTACCTTCATGATTGCTCCTTTTGTGTTGCCGTGTTGCGCGCGTCAAACGACGCGCGTGCGTGTTTTCGCATGTTAGTTACGTTGTTTGCGCCACATGTTCAGGGCAACGGCGCCGACAATGATCACCCCGCTGAAGACCTGCTGCCAATAGGCCGAGATGCCCAAGAGAATGAGCGCGTTCTGGATGAGCAGGAGCAGAGAGGTTCCCAGCGCTGTGCCAAGCACCCCTCCGACCCCACCGAAGAGGCTTGCGCCACCGATGACGGCTGCCCCAATCGCCAGCAGTTCGTAACCGTTTCCTGCAGCCGGCTGGCCTACGCTCAATCGCGCGGTTTCCAGGATGCCCGAGACGGCCGCGAGGGTAGACGCGATTACAAAGACCGAGACTTTCACTCGGCGCACTCGGATGCCGGACAGTTTGGCCGCTTCCTCATTCGAACCGACGAAGTAGACATGACGACCGAACGTGGTGCGGGTGAGCACGAAATGTGCCGCGACCGCCACTACTGCGGCGACCCAAACGGGGATGGGAATGCCGAGGTAGGCCCCCTGTCCGATGAATAGGAATTCTGAGGGAAACCCACTGATTGTGGATCCGCTTGTGATGCCCAGAGACAGGCCGCGGGCCACAGCGAGCATGCCCAGCGTCACCACGAAAGACGGGATGCCCATGAATGCGTTGATGGAGCCGTTCACCAGCCCGACGAGCGCGCCCCCAACGAGGGCGAGAATGACTGCCACTATCGGCGAAATGCCCAGGTTGACCATGAATTCGCCGATTAGAACGCTCACCAGCGCCACCACGGAGCCTACAGAAAGGTCAATCCCCCCGATCAGAATGACGAAGGTCATGCCCACACTGATGATCAGCGCAAGACCGATCTGCCGCCCGACGACTGTCAGGTTGCCCGCCGTGAAGAAGTACGGCGAAGCCCATGACAGGTAAACAACGAGGAGGATGACGACCCCGCCGAGGGTGGACTCTCGGGCTGTGACGATCTTCCACAGCCGATCGCGAATCTTGTGCTTCAGTGATGTCTGGGCTGCCACGGGCACAGCGGATCCGTGGGCTGTCGCACCCTGTGTTCCTTGCTTCACGGTCTCTCCATTGATGGTCATGAAACGTCCTCCTGTACTCCTGTTGCCATTGCCATTACGCGTTTCTCGGTGGCGTCAGCGGCGGTGAGTTCGCCGACACCGTAGCCCTCCCTCATGACGAGGATGCGGTCAGCGATCCCCAACACCTCAGTCAGCTCGGAGGAAATAACCAGCACCGCGACACCCTCGCCCGCGATCTTTCGGATCAGCTGGTAAATCTCGGCCTTCGCACCAACGTCTACGCCGCGCGTTGGTTCATCGAGGATGAGGAGTTTGGGGAGGCGCGCCAGCCATCGAGCCAGGACAACTTTTTGTTGGTTCCCCCCGCTAAGGGTTCCAACGGCTACCTCGATTGCCGACTCGCGAAGGCCGAGTTGCTTCGCGTACTGGCGCGCAAGGTCCCGATCGCGGCGTTGTGACACGAAAGACATCCGACTGATTCTCGACAAAGACGCGGAAGACATGTTCTCGCGGACGGGCAGGCCGAGAAACAAACCCTGGCTTTTGCGATCCTCAGGCACGAAACCGATCCCGGCCTCCATCGCTTCATTCGGCGTGCGCAATGCCATCGGTTGCCCATCAATGATGATCTCGCCGCCACTACGTTTTGCCGCACCGAATATTGTCAACGCGGCGTCGCTGCGACCGGCTCCGATCAATCCGGCCAGGGCGAGTATTTCTCCGGGACGCACGCAGAAGCTGACGTCGTGCAGCAGCTTCCCGGAACTAAGGTTCCGCACTTCCAGCGTCGGGGTCGCCGTGTGGTCCAGCGGCGCAGTTCGTACCCCGTAGAGGTCCTCCAACTCGCGGCCAACCATCATCTGTACGATATCGCTGGGTCGCGTGGTCCTGGCGTCCCGCACGCCGACAACCGAACCGTCACGCATAACAGTTATGCGGTCGGCGATCTCGAATATCTCGCGCATACGGTGTGAGACGTAGATCACGCTGATTCCACTGGACCGTAGCTGACGGACGAGATTGAGTAGGGTTGCCACCTCCTCTTCCGTCAAGGACGAGGTTGGCTCATCCATCACGACGACGCGGGCGTCGACTAGCAACGCCTTGGCGATTTCAACCATTTGGCGAAGGGCGATGTTCAGGTTTCCCACGATTTGATCGGGAGAGACTCTAATGCCAAGACTCGTCAGGATTCGGCTTGCACCGTCTCTCATCGCGCGGAAGTCAACGGTTCCGAACCTGGTTCGCGGCTCCCGCCCGACATAGATGTTCTCGGCGACGCTGAGGTCATTCGCGAGGTTGAGTTCCTGGTAGATAACGGCAATTCCGCGAGACTGTGATTCTCGGGGCGAATGAACATTGACGATCTCGCCAGAAACCTCGATCACACCTTCATCTGCGCGCGCAGCGCCGGCGAGAATCTTCAGGAGTGTACTCTTGCCGGCACCATTCTCGCCGACGAGAGCCATCACTTCTCCGGGCTCGACAGTCAAATTGACGTCGCGAAGCGCGGTGACCCCTGGATACCTCTTGACAATTCCCCGCATTGCAATGAGCGGATGCTCAGCCATTGCTACTCCTTTGTGCTTGGGACGGGTGTGAGCGGATTGAGGGGCCGGCTGATTGTCAGCCGGCCCCGGAACCCCGAGCTGACTGCTAGTGCGCGGTCTTCTGGAACTCGGCCAGTGTGTCCGGCGTGACCGTGTCAACGCCAGTGTCAACGACGAAGTTCTTCTTGAGCTTCGACGACTTGTTGTGGAAATCGACCAGGATCTGGAGAGCCTGGGCAGTCATTCCGAACGGTTTCTGCGAGATGAGCGCATCGACGCATCCGCCGTTCATTCCCTCAACGCCCTGTGGCACGACGTCGAAGCCGACGGCCTTGACCGCCCCACACTTGTTCGCTGATTTCAGCGCGCCAGCGATACCTGGAAGGTCTGAACCGCCGATGCCGATGAAGCCGGCCAGGTCCGGGTTGGCCTGGAGGACAGTCTCCGACGCCGTCTGCGCTGTTGCGATGGATTCGCCGGAAACCTCAGTGGCCACCAACTTCATGTCCGGGTACTTTGCCAATGCCTTCTTGACACCCTCCAACCGCTGGTTCAGGTTCACCGCGCTGAGGCTGCCGATGACAACGGCAACCTTGCCCTTGTTACCGACGCTCTTGGCCAGAGCCTCGCCAGCCTGTTCACCGGCCGCGACATTGTCGGTGCCGATGTAGCCGAGAACATCGCTGTTCGGAACGGGTCCGTCCCATGCGATAACCGGGATGCCGGCCGCCGTAGCCTTGGCGATATCGTCGAGGACGGATGCCGGGTCATTCGGGGAGATGGCGATGCCCGCAGGGTTGGTCGCGAGGATGGAATCGAAGATTGCTACCTGTGCGGCGGCGTCATCCGTGTCCGGCCCCAGGAACTTGGCCGTTACGCCGAGCTTGGCGGCCGCGTCCTCCATGCCCTTGCGGGCATCCACCCAGTACGGGTTGTTGAGAGACTTCGGGAGAAACACGTACACCGGCTTGTCGCCTGATGAGGGTGCGGTCGTGCTCGAGGTGGTCGTCGCACTGCAGCCCGCGAGGGCGAACGCCGCCGTGGCCATCATGGCGACCGTGATCGTGATCTTGCGCATTACTACTCCTTTGTAATTAGTGCATCTGGCTATTGGTGAAGGGCTTACTGTTCCTGGTTCGGATAGATTCCCGAATCGCATCCATGTAGAGAACCGTTTCGTTATCTCCTCATAGACGTGCTCCCTTCTCGCTCCCCCGCAGGATCCGTACCGCTTCTGCGAGCGTGGCCTCATCTCCGACGTTTCCGGCAAAGACGACGTACGGCAGACCCTTGAGTCCCCGACTGTTGCCGCCTTCGTGGACCCACACCGAAACGATTCCCGGAAACATCTGCCCCAAGACCGTTGCCCGCCGAATTTCAAGCCCCTCAGTGGCAACGTCGCTCGATGTGATTCCACCCTTCGCGAGTACCCATTTGATGGGGACTTCGTCCACCGCCCGAGCAGTCAAGAAGACCAGCGCTCGCGACACGGTTTGGGCGATCACGAGGCTGGAATGACCGGTATCACCGATGATTTGCTCCCTGCTCGACACGAGCAGGGCATCAGTCTGCTTCAGGGCTGCCACCAGAGCGTCCCCGCATCGAGCCATTTCATTCTCGGCTTGCGAAGGATCGAGTAGTTTCGGCACGTCGACTTCGACGGTTTCGAGATCCGTGAACGCGGCCTTTAGCCGCGATACCTGATGGGTGGTCAGCTCAACGTGCGAGCCGACGACCACCAGGCCGTTGCCAGCGCGCTCTCCCGACGAAAATATCTCATCATGAGTGAGCGGTGCACGACCCTCGATGCCGAGTCTTGCAGCCACGAAAGAAGGCCCCGTTCGACAAAGCACCCGAGCCCCGGCCGCTTCGGCCAAGATGAGGCCCCGCGCAACCACGTCAAGGTCGGCCTCATCAACCGCGTTGACAACAATCGGGGTCGCGTTCTTGCATGCGCGGATGACATCACACACTCGTTCCGGGCCGCCACTCCGGATGTCTTCGAGGCTGAGGCTCAGGACATCGTTCGAGGTAATGACGGAGTGAGTCTTCTCCTGGACATAGGACCTCAGGTTCGAGCTCGCAAATCCAAAGGTCGCATCGTGTGCATAGTTTGTTTGGCCGACCGGCACGAAAGTGGCGCCGGTGCCGACGTAATGCACGTCGCCTTCGGTTACCCTTCCAGCGGCTATGTACGCGGGGGCCATGATCAGCGCGTCATACGGCGAGCCCGCTGAACGAGCCAGATCGATGAGCACATCGGTCTCCAGTGGGTAGTGGCCACGCAGGGTTGAGTCACTACGAGTGATCAGCGTGTAGCGCGCACCCAGATCAGTGGCTACCCGGTCAATCACTTCCGCGACCTCCCCCACAACAGATCGAGCTTCAACTTCGTTGAGCCCTCTGGTGTTGGTGAGGATGAAGAAGCCATGGCCGGGCTGATCAAATGCCCAGCGCAGATCGTCCGCGGTCCACCCAGTGAGCACTGGGACGCCCTGGACCGACTGGCTTCCCGTCGGATCGTCATCGAGCACGATCACCCAGGTTGCTGTCGCCGCATTTGCTGTGCGAATCTGCAGGCGGGCGTCGGGGATACACAGGACGGGCGGTCCCGCAGCCAACAGCTCCTCGGCGTCCCTCACTTCATCAACGAGGCGCTCCCGATTCATTCCCCGAGCTCCGCGACGCGCTTGGCGAGGTATTCCACGCCGATGCGCGGGCTCGAGAGGACGGGCATTTTCGTCTGATCCTGCAGGCTGCCGGCGAGACGGTTCATGGATGCCTGCGAGAGGACGATCATGTCTACGCTCTTTGCCAGGTCGATGGCCTGTTCGGTAACCATTGCGTCATGCTTCTCGCGGTCCCCCGACATCAACACGTCGAAGGCACCACTGCACAACCGCTGCTCGATCGTGACTCTGCGCCCAATCTCCGCCGCCTTTGCGAGGATGAGGTCAGAAGTCGGCCCGAGCGTGGTGGGGACAGTGGCCAGGACGCCGATCCTGGTTCCCTCGCGGGCTGCCTGCATGGCCATGGCCTCGTCGATCTTCACGACGGGGATGTGCACGCTTTGGGCGGCGACATCGAGCGCCGGGCCGAGGGACGAGCACGCCGAGAAGATGATGTCAGCACCGGCCGCTTCCGCCGCCTGGGCGAGATGCGTCATGCGCAATGCGCTGTTCGTCGAGATCCCCTGCTCGCGGACCACCGTAGCGAGGACGTCCGAATCAACGAAGTGAATGACCTCAGCGCTCGGAATGAGTTCCGCGATGAGGTTGTTTATCACCGGCTCGACGGAGACAAAAACAAAGCTAGTGTGCAGGATCGCAATCTTCTTTGACACGACAATCATCTCCCTTGATGTAAGACGCAAGACGTCTGATGACTTATCATTATCGAGTAGATCAGAATTGTCAATCCGGAAAGGTAACAATTCAGAATCGTCGGCTACAGGGCCACCCCCACTCGCCCGAACTGCAGGCTCGGGAATCGAAGAGAGAGGCCGCGCGCGCCGGTCGCGACTACTGATACGAGTCAGGCCCTGTCGCCGTCCACGACTACGACGGTGACGCCCTCGGCGATGAAAGCATTGATCTCCTCTTCGGACGCGGACCTGTCCGTCACGAGAACCCACGGCAGGGCAAGTCGAGCCCAGGCGTGAAAGGGCTTCTTGCCCAGCTTCGCTCCGTGTGCGAGAACATAGATCGTTCCTGCTCTGCGAGCCATGAGCTCTTTGAGTCTGGTCTGTTCCAAGTCGGCTTCGCAGATGCCCCTGCCGGCCGTCACGGCGTCGGCGCCCAGGAAGGCGCGATCGAACGTCATCCGCTCAAGCGCTGCCTCGGTCAGCGGGCCAAGGAAGCTTTGACTCAATGTGCGCAAGCGACCTCCGAGGCAGTCAACCCGTATCCCCTCCGCGTCGGCCAGTTCCTCCAGCACGGTCAACCCCACGGTCGCTACGCGAAGATCATTGGCGGAGCGCAATTCATGTGCGACTGCGGCGACAGTGGAGCCGGCATCAAGCAGCAGGATCTCACCTGGACGCACCTGGGCGGCGGCCCATCGCGCGATGGCTCGCTTCTCCTCGAAGGCCTCTCCCATGCGCTCGCGCAAAGAGGTTTCAGCGTGAGAAACGAGACTTACTGCGCCTCCATACGTTCGGACGAGCCTTCCTTGCGCGTCCAGGGTTGCGAGATCGCGGCGAATCGTTGACGCAGTGACGTCGAACTGGGTGGCCAGGTCCTCTACGTTTGCCTTTCCCCCTGTTGCCAATAGGACGATTTCCTCACGGCGGGTTCGCGAGGACGTCATCTGAGCCGTCCCTGACGAGTCCGATTTCCGTGCTGTCTATTCACCGGGCGCCCGGCCGGGTGGCCATTTCTGCCGCCTGATGAAGCGCCTCGACCATGCTCCGTGGGTCCGCGATGCCCTTTCCGGCAATGTCAAAGGCGGTGCCGTGATCTACCGAGGTACGAATGACCGGCGTACCGACAGTTATATTCACGCCAGCCTCGATGCCGAGCACTTTGACCGGGCCATGGCCTTGGTCGTGGTACATCGCAACAACCAAGTCGTAGTCGCCACGACCTGCAAGGAAGAAGAGCGTGTCTGCCGGCAGCGGGCCGTATGCATCGATTCCGGATTCACGCGCCGCCCTGACGCCGGGTTCGATCTTCTCCGCTTCTTCGCCCTGGCCAAAAAGGCCACCCTCTCCGGCATGCGGGTTTATGGCACAGACACCGATTTTCGGGTTCGGGTTGCCCGCCCGGACAAGCGCCTCGTGCCCTCGGCGAATTGTGCGTTCCACCAATCCCGGGTTGATCATCCGGACCGCATCCATAAGGCCGACGTGGGTGGTGACGTGGATGACCTTGATCCTGCTGGTGGAGAGCATCATCGACACCTCGGGTGTTTCGGTCAGGCGTGCCAGAAGTTCTGTGTGGCCGGGATAGAGATGCCCGGCCGCATGCAGCGCCTCCTTGTTCAGGGGAGCAGTGCAGATCGCTTGGACCGCTCCGGACATAGCCAGCTCAGCGGCAACTTTAATGTATTCGTATGCCGCGTTTCCGGCGACAGCGGACAGTTGCCCCCAGGGGAAATCCTCGGGGAGCATGGCCAGGTCAATGACGTTGATGCGGCCAGGCTCGAAGACAGCGTCGCCCACACTGTCAACCGGCACGACGGTGGCCTGCACCCCGATCAGGGCCGCAGCTTGCCGCAACCGGATGGCATCGCCAATGACAACTGGCCGGCACTCTGCGTTCGACATCGGGTCCAGCAGCGCAGCAACCACGATTTCGGGCCCGACGCCTGCGCCGTCGCCCATCGTGACCGCGATGAAGGGAAGGTCGTGCGGATCAATGGTGTTCATCAGTGTGCCTTTCTAGGCGTTTCCGGCTCGGCTGAAAGATACGAGTGAATGTGATCGAGGATGGTGCACAGGCTGTCCGGCCCCCCGAACGATCCAGGTCTGGTTACGACCAGCGTGTTGCGGTCGGTACGTGACAGCACGGCACCATGCTCGATTTCAGCCAGCGGCTCAAGCCAGTGGATGTTCAGTGAGTTCAAAACGGCACGGGCCGTCTCTCCGCCAGTCAGCACCAAGGGCGCCTGTGAGGCAAAGGGAGAAACAAACTCGGCCAGGGCTGCGGACAGCGCCCTAGACGCCGCTGCGTCCACCTCCGTCGCGCTGAGGCTCACGGCGACGGGCCCCGCAAGCAATGCCGTTCGCAGCGCGGCGGAATCCGCACCGCCCCCAAGAAGTTCCGCCGGGTTCATCGTGACCATGCAAACTCCGGACGCAGCTAAGGCCTCCAATTGCATCCGACTCGCCGCTGATGCGGTGCCGATCACAAAGAGAACAGGCTTCCGCGCAACGACCGGGCGCAGCGAGACCTCGATGGGTGGTGAAATGTCCAGCATCCCCTCCTCGCTCCGGTCGATCCCTGAGGAGCAAACCATCCGAGGCTCGTCCAACGCCCGAAAGAGTGCCGCGCCCAGGGCAGACGAACCGGCCAGCTGGGCATTCTCTCCGCTCATGGCCGCGGCAACAATCAGGTCTAGATCTTCCGCGGTTTCCGCGTCGCAAATGGCGATTGCGTTCTGCTCGGCAAGCACACCCAGAACTCGGCCCAATTCCCGTGCGTCCCCACGGACGGCGCTCAACTCAACGAGCAGGGAGGCCAGCGGGGCTATCGCGTCGGCGATTGTTGCCGGAACCGTCCGCCCCTCGTTGGACCAGAGCGAGGACTCGTGCAGGGGTACGCCCGCAATGTGAACTACACCGCCGATCGTGCCGCGGCCCAGAGCCGGCAGCGCGGGCGCAAGAACGACCGGGCCACGCGTGAGCAAAACCCCGAGGTCGCTGGACATGTGTCCTCGCAAAAGAGAATCGACTTTGAGAAAGACGCAGATACTTTCGTTGCCTTCAGGAATCCGCTGCACGAGCGCCTCCAGTCGCGCAGACGCGCTCTTGGCGTCCAGCCGGCGACTGTCGGAATCGAAGACCACACAGGTGTGCCCGGGATGCTCAAACTCGGTATCCGCGGGGTCTACCGGAACCAGCACGATGCGCGCCGTCTTGACAAGCCCCTGTCCACGTTCTTGCGCGGTCTGTGCAGAGAATTGCATGAAGGCTGCGGCCGTTTCGGCTGCGCCGGAAAGGTCATCCGCGATCGCAAAGACGCGCTTCATCCCGGCCTCTCCGACGCTGGCTGCTGTTGATCTTCTCAATGAGACCTCCGTGGCGGGTCGCTGTGCTCGAGAACACGCCACCGACGGTCACTGCGCACATCACGCTACTTTGGTTGCGCGTTTCGCGCAATCATGAGATGTTAATAACTCGGCAGACGTGAGTTCTGGCAGAGGAAGTGAAACGATGAACGAAACGCATGTCGAAGGTCTCGAGCTTCCCCTCTCCCATCTGGTTCTCGGTACGATGACCTTCGGGGACACGGTGAACGCTGCCGCAGCCGCCTCGCTGGTAGACGCCGCACTGGATGCAGGCATCACCGTCATTGACACGGCCAATGTCTATGCCGGCGGATCGAGCGAGGATATCCTCGGTTCGCTTATTCCAAAGCGCCGAGATTCTGTCCTTCTCGCGACCAAGGCCGGCATGCCTCATCCTGATGCCGGGGAGCACTCCCCGCTCTCCGCTGCCGGACTGCGCCGCAGTGTGGATGGCAGCCTCCGTCGCCTGAGGGTCGAGCGCATCGACCTGTTCTATCTGCACCAGCCGGACCGCGCCACGCCCCTGCAAGAGACGATGGGTGCCATCGCGGAGCTGGTCCGCCAGGGGACGATCGGCGCATTGGGCGTCTCGAATTTTGCTGCCTGGCAGATATGTGAGCTCAACCGCGTCGCGGATGCCATCGGCACCCCCCGACCCGTCGTCGCCCAGCAACTTTTCAACCTGGTGGCGAGGCGGATCGAGGACGAATACCTTGAGTTTGCCAGCACGGCCGGTCTGCTGACCATGGTGTACAACCCGCTGGGCGGCGGTCTGCTGACGGGAAAGCACCGTTTCGCGGAGGTGCCGACCGAGGGCCGATTCGGAAGCTCCAAGTTGGCAACAATGTACAGACAGCGGTACTGGAATCCTCAACTCTTCGGCGCGATCGAAGCATTGGAGAGAATCGCCACCGGCGCCGGCATCACGCTCATCGAGCTATCCTTGCGCTGGCTCATGAGCAAACCAGATGTCGGAGCCATCCTGCTGGGCGCTTCTGGGGTTGAGCAGCTGCAGTCCAACATCAGCGCGGCGCAAAAAGGCCCGCTCTCGGTCGACATGATCGCTGCCTGTGATGACGTGGGCCGGATACTTCGGGGACCGATGGCCAGCTACAACCGATAGACGTATTGCCCCCTCACGACGATTCGCGACGACGATTACTCAACGGAAACGAGAACTGATGCCCAACGCACCTTCAATTGTCCTGAATAACTCAGTAGAAATCCCGCAGTTGGGCTTCGGCGTTTATCAGATTGAGCCGGACAAGGTCCGCTCCGCTACAGAGCGAGCCCTGAACGCCGGTTACCGCCACATCGACACGGCGGCGGCCTACGCCAATGAAGCGGGCGTCGGTGAGGCCGTTCGCAACAGCGGGATTCCCCGAGACGAGATCTTCATTACGACCAAGTTGCGCAACGCAGATCAAGGCTATGAAAGCACCCTCAGGTCGTTCGAAAGGAGCAGTCATGAGTTGGGACTCGAGGTCATCGACCTGTACCTCATTCACTGGCCTTACCCCCGGCACAACCTCTTTGTGGACAGTTGGAAGGCGCTGGAGAAGCTTTATTCGGATGGTGTCGTTCGGGCAATCGGAGTCTCCAACTTCCTTCAGCCGCACCTTGAGCGAATCTTGACAGAGGGCGACATCGTTCCAGCTGTGAACCAGATCGAGCTTCATCCGAGCTTCCAGCAGGCCGACCTGACGGACTATTCCATTGCCCGCGGCATTTCTGTCGAGTCTTACAGCCCTCTCGGCCAAGGACAGGACTTGTCCGGGGCCGTGGTGAAGGAAATCGCCGCGACGCACGGAAGATCTCCCGCCCAAGTAGTACTGCGCTGGCATCTGCAGCGTGGTTTCATCGTGATTCCGAAGTCCGTGTCAGCGCAGCGGGTTCAGGAAAACATCGACGTTTTCGACTTCTCACTGAGCCAGGATGAGGTCGCCCTGATCAACGGACTCGAGTCGGGCCTGCGAACAAGTGGCGACCCGGCCACCTTCGATTTCCCGCAGATCTAGAACTCACGCAGTTCGTCTACCCGCGGTTATCGAGTCGAGTCCGCACGAATTTTCCTTCTCGTGATTAGGACAATCTGCGCGGTGCGATAACCCGGATGATCGCTGAGTCATCGGCAGCGCCCAGGCCCTGCGCTTGGCCCAACAAGAAGAGTTGCTCTGCGGCTGCGGCCAGAGGGGACGGCAATCCGGCGGCTCGCGTCGCCCGACCGACGATGCCCAGGTCTTTGACGAAGATGTCCAGCCGACCGAGCACTTCGACACCGCTCTCCTCATATGCCTGGAGGATGCGTGGCCCGCGGTTGGACAGCATGAAGGAGCCTGCCGCCCCTGCCTCCAGGGCTTCAAGACTCTTGGCCCGGTCCAGACCGAGTGAATCCGCCAACGCAAGCGCCTCGGCCGCGGCCGCAATGTGCACACCGCAGAGCAGCTGATTGACGGTCTTCAGCGCCTGACCATCCCCGGGCTTGTCGCCCACAACAGTGAGCGTGGAGGCGAGGAGTTCCAGCACCGGGCGTGCTTGTTCCAACGCCTTGGACTCAGCCCCCGCAATGATCAGCAGATCGCCTTGGGCGGCCCGTACCGGCCCTCCGGACAGGGGTGCGTCAACCAAGGCGATATGCACGCTGGCCAACCGCTCCACGGTCGCCGGAATCACCTCCGTGCCGACGGTGCTGGTCAGGATCACGACGGAGTCAGAATCGAGGACTTCGGCGACGCCGTTGTCACCGAATAACACGTCGTTCAGCTGCTCGCCGTTGCGCACGGCGAGCAAGACCAAGCTGGCTCCGGATACCGCGGCAGCAGCCGTATCGAAACTCACCACACCCGCGCCGCCGGCCAAAGCTCTGCGACTCTCGTGGGTGTCGAAGCCGTGGACGGTGAACTGGCTGGCCAGCCGAACGGCCATGGGAAGTCCCATCGCTCCAAGGCCCAGGACGGCGACAATGGTTCTCTTGACATTGTTCTCTGTCTGCAACGACAAGATGACATCTCCGATAGTTGATGAGTGAAATTGAGCAGGGGTCGAGCCCGCAGTGCACGACTCATTGATCCACCGCCGACGCGCAGACGCTCGAGCAAAATCAGCGAATGTCTGACATCATATGTTTAGTTATCATCGACATGGAGTGTTGAAATGCAATTTCGCCTCCGTCGAGTATCGCACCACGCCATAAGATCAGCAGGAACATCCCCTCAGGAGGGCAACATGGCACGTCAGTCCTTGGTGGGTATGGTGTCTGATGACCTTCTCAACCGGATCGTGTCCGGAGAATTCGGCCCCGGGTCTACTCTGCCGGGCGAGCTGGAACTGACGGCCCAGCATGAGGTAAGCCGACTGACCGTCCGTGAAGCCGTCAAGACGCTGGAGGCTCAGGGCGTGGTGCGAATCGAGCGCGGCCGGGGCACTTACGTGAATCCGCTGTCGCGATGGACATCGATGGAAGCCGTACTTCGCGCAACCTCTGAGGGCGAGAATGACACCGCCGCGTCCATTCAGCTCATCGAACTACGTCGGATGCTAGAAACCGGTGCTGCGGAGTTGGCTGCCACTCGTATCACGGCCAAGGAACTCGAGAGCATGCGCGATCATGTGACGACGATGAGGGCTGCCCACCACGCAAACGAGGTCGGACGCTTCGTCGACGCGGACCTCGCCTTCCATGACGTCATCCTGCAGGCCTCCGGCAACGTGTTCGTGGCCGTTCTCTTCGCTCCACTCTCGCAGGTTCTTTCCGCACGCAGGGCCCAGACGTCCAAAGTGGTGCAGATCCAGATCCACGCCATCCACGAGCACGCCCAAATACTCGCGGCTCTGGCCTCAGCCGATCCTGAGCGGGCGCGACTGGCGATGGACAGCCACATGGCTCAGACCATGAACGATCTGAAGACTTTCGTCCTGCATATCTGACGCGCCATCCTGGCGCCGGAGCGAGCGATGAGCTTCCTTCTGAAAGCCTGGGCGGGGTGGGACTCTGAGCAAGCCGTGCCTCCGTGGCTTCGACGGGATTCCGACGCCTGTTATGCGCCTCGGCGACCCGACATCGAACGCACCAAGAATGCAATCACCGCCAACACCAGCAGGATCACGCCCACCCACAAGAGGAAGTTCAGCGACTGCACAAAACCGCCCGTCAGCAAGAGGACGACCGCGATGATGGCCACGACGATCAGCAACATGTTCATGGTGTTTCCTTTCCAAGGTTCCCGGAATCTACGGACTACCAGACTCGTTCGCTATTTCTTGAACACGTCTTTCACATGTTCGCCGGCCTGCTTCAGACTCGCCTTGGCCTGATCGGTCTTGCCTTCAGTCTCAAGCGACTTGTCCCCCGCGATCTTGCCTGCGCTCTCCTTGAGCTTTCCCGCGGCCTTTTCAGCCGCGTTCCTGATCTTGTCGGCCTCACTCACTCGAAGACAGCGAGGCAGCGCCGGCCGATCGGATCCTCAGCGTTCCGAACGAGCACCTTTCCGGCCACGATACTCTCGGCCCGCGATCGGCGGGGAATCCGCACTGGATGAGCCCCCGGCCAGACGATCACTTCCAGGCTGGCTCCCGATGGTCTGGAGGAGGACACTCGGCGGTCGTTTGTCGCGGTCGCACTTTCGCAACTCACCCCGTGCTGAGGAGCCCGACACCGGCGGCGCTCCCGCCAGGCGGCTGCGAGCGAGAGCTTGAATGGATGGCGTCGGCGACCACGGCGGATAGCTTTCCTGTGCGAGCGAGCGTGGCGCGTTGCCTGCCTTCCCCGGTTCCTCGCCGCATGATGACGGCCAGCCCGGACAAGCCCTCGCGGACGTGAAGGCGCCGAATCTCCGCCCAATCCTGCACTGTGATCACGCATCCAATCGCGGTGGCGTGTTGCGACGAGACCTGATACTCGCCGAGTATTTGCTGGTCTACATCTCCAAGAGTGCTGACATCCGGCAATCTATTGTTCGGGAAGCTTCCCGACTGGGGTCCGGTGCCGTCGCGGGGATCTGGTTGCCGCAGAGGACCTGTTCACTTCCAATGGCCGCTGAAATTTGCGCGGACAAGTCAAATGCCAGGAGCTCCTTCGCGGATTCGCCACTCAATTGCGGGTCTCTTCCTTCGATTAGAGCTTCCACAAAGTCCCTGCCCGAACGGATGGAGCTGGTCTCCCAGCCGACCGGGATGTCATCGAAGCTGGTCAGGACGCCATCGCGATAGAGCTGAACTGGGACCGGACCCTTCGGAACCTCCTTGATACTGACTACGCCGCCCTCCTGCGCGAGGTACCCGAAGAGCAACTCGCCCACCTGCTCGATCAACTCGTCTGCATGAGCGAGCGTCGCTGCCACTCCGAGGCGGCGTTCGGGGAGCCACTGGAACGCTGAGACCAACATGCCGCAACCCTATGAGCCCGGGCGACTGGCGGCGCGGTTCAGCCCGGCGTTGCCGACAATCAGGTCCGCCGCGAACGCGTGGTCCATAGCCTTGGGCCAAGGCACTGACGCGCAGCGGAAGTGAATGCGTTGCCGTCAAGGTGCCCGTCGCGACCGTGACGGTAGGGAGTGTTTACCTCGCGACCCGAGTCTCTGTTGCGCGCAGATGGTCTACGCGCAACAGAGGCGCTCCCACCTCAGGCGTTTTGCGGGAAGCCGAGGTTGATTCCACCGTGGCTCGGGTCGAGCCAGCGGCTGGTCACGGCCTTCTCCCGCGTGTAGAACGCGACGCCCGCGGGGCCGTACGCCTTCGCATCGCCGAACAGGGAGTTCTTCCAGCCGCCGAAGGAGTGGTACGCCACGGGCACCGGGATCGGCACGTTGATGCCGACCATTCCGCACTGCACTTCGTTCTGGAAGCGGCGGGCCGCCCCACCATCGTTGGTGAAGATCGCCGTGCCATTGCCGTACTGGCTGCGGTTCATCAGGTCGAGGCCCTCGGTGTAGCTGCCCACTCGCACGACCGACAGCACCGGGCCGAAGATCTCGTCCTGGTACACGGTCGAGTCCGTGCCGACCTTGTCGAACAGGGTCGGGCCGAGCCAGAAACCGGAGGGGTCACCGTCGACCTCGATACCGCGACCGTCCACGACTACGTCGATACCGTCGGCGGTGGCGACGTCGATGTACGAGGCAACCTTGTCGCGGTGCACCTTCGTGATCAGCGGGCCCATGTCGGTGCCGCGCATGCCGTCACCGACCTTGAGCCCCGACATGCGCTCGGTGATCTTCGCGATCAGCTCGTCGGCGACGGGCTCGACCGCGACGATGACGCTGATCGCCATGCAGCGCTCCCCAGCAGAGCCGAACCCGGCGTTAACCGCGGCATCCGCAGCGAGGTCGAGGTCGGCATCCGGCAGCACCAGCATGTGGTTCTTCGCGCCACCGAGGGCCTGCACCCGCTTGCCGTGGAGAGCGGCCGTCTCGTAGATGTACTTCGCAATCGGCGTGGAGCCGACGAACGAGATGGCCTGCACGTCCGGGTTCACGAGCAACGCGTCGACAGCCTCCTTGTCGCCGTGAACGACGTTGAACACGCCGGCGGGCAGACCGGCCTCGGCGAAGAGCTCGGCCATCCAGTTCGAGGCCGACGGGTCCTTCTCGCTGGGCTTCAGCACGACGGTGTTCCCCGCCGCGATGGCGATAGGGAAGTACCACAGCGGCACCATCGCCGGGAAGTTGAACGGGCTGATGATGCCCACGACGCCGAGCGACTGCTTGAGGGTATACACGTCGACGCCCGTCGACACGTTCTCGGAGTAGTCGCCCTTGGAGAGGTGCGGCATGCCGAGCGCGAATTCGACGACCTCGAGGCCGCGCTGGATCTCGCCGAGCGCATCCGCCGTCACCTTGCCATGCTCTGCGGTGAGGATGTCGGCCAGCTCGCCCTTGCGGGAGTTCAGCAGCTCGCGGAAGTTGAACAAAATGCTCTGGCGCCGGGCCTGCGAGGTGTCCCGCCAGGCCGGGTACGCCGCCAGCGCCACGGCGATGGCGGCGTCGACGTCGGCGGTGCTGGCGAGGCGCACATTCTTGGCAACCTGGCCGGTGGCCGGGTTGAACACTGGGGCGGTGCGCGTGGACTGTCCGTCGGCGGCAGCGCCGGCGATCCAGTGGTTGATAACGGGAAGTTCAGTCATGGTGTCGTGTCCTTAGGTCGATTCGACGGAGATTGTGGCGTTTGGGGCCCGCAGCGGCCGGTTCGTGACGGGAAAAGGGCAAAATCTCCGTCGAATTCGAAAGGTGCGGGCTTCGGTGATCGAGCTTGTCGGGTTCCGGTGATCGAGCCTGTTGAGATCCGGGCTCGACCACCGGCAGGCAGGTCAGGCGAGCAGGTCGAGGCTGAGCACCTCGTCGTAGATGGCAAGCGCCTCGGCGACCTCGGCGTCGGTGACCACGCACGGCGGCACGACATGGATGCGATTGTCGGCGAGGAAGGGCAGCAGGTTGCGGGCGAGCAATTCCGCTTTGATCCGGCCCATCACCGCGCCCCTAAGGGGCTCACAGGTCTCCCGGTCGGCGACGAGCTCCAGCGCCCAGAACACGCCCTCGCCGCGCACCTCGCCGATGATCGGGTGCTTCTCCGCCAGCTCCGCGAGACCCGGCGCGAGCCGGTCTCGCCCGATCCGGGCCGCGTTGGCGACGATGCCCTCGTTCTCCATGGCGTCGAGCGCCGCGACGATGGACGCCATCGCCAGCGGGTGACCGCTGTAGGTGAGTCCGCCGGGGAAGACGGTCGTGTCGAAGGTATGCGCGATCGAGTCCGAGATGATCACCCCGCCGGTGGGCACATAGCCGGAGTTGACGCCCTTGGCGAAGGTGATCAGGTCGGGGGTCACGTCGAAACCCTCGAACGCGAACCACCGCCCGGTGCGGCCGAAGCCGGCCATCACCTCGTCGAGGATCAGGAGGATCCCGTAGCGGTCGCAGAGCGCGCGCACCCCGGCCAGGTAGCCGGGCGGCGGCATGAGCACCCCGGCCGTGCCGGGGATCGATTCGAGCAGCACGGCCGCGATCGTGGTCGGACCCTCACTCTGGATCATGCGCTCGAGGTGGCGCAGCGCACGCTCCGACTCCTGCTCGGGCGTCGTCGCCCAGAACTCGCTGCGGTAGAGGTACGGGCCGAAGAAGTGAACGTGCCCGCGCGCGAATTCGTTCGGGATGCGCCGCCAGTCGCCGGTCGCCACGATCGCCGCCCCGGTGTTGCCGTGGTACGAGCGGTAGGTGGAGAGCACCTTGTCCCGCCCGGTGTGCAGCCGGGCCAGCCGGATCGCGTTCTCGATCGCATCCGCCCCGCCGTTGGTGAAGAAGACCTTGTTGAAGCGGGCCGGGGCGCGGTCGACGATGCGCTTGGCGGCCTCGCCGCGCATCAGGTTCGCGGTCGATGGCGCGACGGTGGCGAGGGTGCCGGCCTGGTCGATGATCGCCTGGGTGACGGCCGGATGCTGGTGGCCGATGTTCACGTTGACGAGCTGGCTGGAGAAGTCCAGGTAGCTGCGCCCAGCGTTGTCCCACACACAAGAGCCCAGCCCGCCGGCGATCACAAGCGGTGCGAGGGCGCCCTGCGCGGACCAGGAGTGGAAAACGAATGCACGATCGAGCTCGACTGTGCGCTGGTCGAGCCCTGCCCCTGCTGTGTCATTTACGGTGGTGGCATTCACGATTATCTGGAGTCTTTCTGTAGTGAGGATGGGCGCCGGAGCGCGGTGAAGCGGTAGTTCCGGACGATTTGATTTCGGAGAAGTTGGAATTGCGGCTACAGGTCCGGGCGGACGATTGACCGCGGTGCGAGGCCGAGGCTGCGGGTGTGCTGCGCGATTTCCTCGAGGGATGCGACCCAGACCCCCGGGGTTGCAGTGACCTCCGCCATGAGTTCGTCCAGTTGCCGGGCTCGCCCCGGGCGGCCGGAGAGGAAGGGGTGATTCGTGAGCACCCAGCATCCGCCTTCGTCGTGGAGCGCCTCGAATTCGCTGGTCCAGAGTTCCCGGGCCTTGGCCGGAGTCTCGATCCGGCCGCTGCCCGAAATGTCCGGGAGGAAGCAATACTGTTCCCAGTCGTCCAGCGCCCACTGGATCGGAATCTCAACGATCGACTCCGCGGAGCCGGGCGTGATCGAAAGTTCGTATGGCGCATCCGCATCCATCAGGCTCGAATCGTAGAGGAATCCGCGTTCGGCCAGGAGCGCCGGGCTCTCCCAGGAGAGATCCCACATCGGGGCGCGATAGCCAACCGGACGCACGCCGGCGACCTCGGCCAGAGCCTCCAGCCCACGGTCGAGGTTGGCGATCTGGCCGGCCAGATCCACGGCGCTCGGCTGTTCGTGCAGGTAGCCGTGATGAGCGATCTCGTGGCCTGCGCGGGCGATGTCCCTGACAACTCCTGGATACCGGTGGGCGGTATAGCCGGGCACGAAGAAGGTGGACCGGATCTGGTGGTGGTCAAGCATCCGCAAGAGCCGGGGAACGCCGACCAGCGGGCCGTACGCTTGGTGACTCATCACGCTCATCCGGTTCGCGTTTGCTGGTGCGTTCCAGAGCACGGCCGACTCGGCATCCACATCGAACGTGAACGCCGCCGCCGATTGCTTCCCCTCCGGCCAGCGGATGGGGCCCCCGCCGGTCATTCGCGGCGCTGCGCAGACATGATCGTGATCAGCTCATAGGCAAGATTCGCGGCCGCCACGGCCGTGATGGCCGCGTGGTCGTATGCCGGCGACACCTCGACAATGTCCGCGCCGACGATCGTGTGGTGGCGGAACCCCCTGAGCAGCGCGAGGAGCTCTCGGCTGGTCATGCCGCCCGCTTCCGGCGTACCGGTGCCCGGCGCGAACGCCGGATCCAGGACATCGATGTCAATCGAGATGTAGACGAGAGCGTCACCTACCCGGTCGAGGACTCGCCCGAGGATGCCGTCGACGCCGATGCGGTCGAAATCCCGGCAGTGCACGATGGTGAAGCCCAGCTCCTCGTCGTCGGCAAGGTCTGCGGGGTCGTAGAGCGACCCGCGAATGCCGACGTGGGCCGACCGGTCCTTCCGGATCAGACCTTCCTCTGAGGCGCGGCGGAAGGGGGTGCCATGCGTGTACGGCGCGCCGAAGTACGTGTCCCAGGTGTCGAGGTGCGCGTCAAAATGAACCAGCGCGACCGGACCGTGCTGCGCGTGGACTGCCCGCAACGCCGGGAGCGCGACGGTGTGGTCACCGCCGAGGGACAGGACCGGGCGGCCGCCGGACATAAGCTCGGCGAGCCCTGCCTCGATTTCCCCGAGTGCCTCCACGATGTCGAAGGGGTTGCAGTCAATGTCGCCCGCATCAACCACCTGCGCGTCAGCAAACGGCATCGAGTCGAGGGCTGGGTTGTACGGACGCAGGAGGCGGGATGCCTCACGAATCGACGACGGGCCGAATCGTGCTCCGGGACGGAAGGTGACTCCGGCGTCAAACGGGATGCCGACAACCGCGACGTCGAAATCCGGTACATCCTCGCGCCGCGGGAGCCGGGCGAACGTGGTCAGTCCGGCATAGCGCGGGGACTTCTGGCCGTCGACCTGGCTCACCGGCCTGCTTCCATCGCGGACAACTCGTGTGTTCATGGCGTGCTTCTTTCTGTCTGCAGTGCCGCCCGGAGGCGTGAAGAGTATTGAACCGAGGACATGGTTACGCTCGCCCTCGCGTGGAGCCGCCGTTGATCTGCACCACCTGTCCGATGATCGCGGAGAGGCGGAAGTCGCACAGGAGCGCTACGGCCGCGGCGATCTCAGGCGAGGTGCCGATCCGCCCCAGGGGGATGTCGGCGGCATAGGCGGCACGCATCTCGTCGAGGGTTATCCCGGCACTTCGCGCATCGACCTCAAGCTGCGGGGTGTCCGTGACGCCAGGGGCGACACCATTAACGATGATCCCCTCGGGGGCCAGTTCGCGGCCGAGCGTCTTGACCAGCGAGATCAGTCCCGCTTTTGAGGCCGAGTACGCCGTCGCCTCCGGCCACCCCGTCACACCCCACTCGCTGGAGATGACCACGATGCGTCCGGCTCCCCGGCGCCGCATCCCGGGCAGGACCGCCTGGACGAGATGGAACGTGCCGCCGAGGTTGGTGTCGATGACCTTCCACCACTCCGCGGGGTCGGCGTCCAGGAACGGCCCCATCGTCATGAAGGCGTGGTTCGCCACCAGAACGTCAACCGGGCCCATATTGTCTTCCACCTGCTGCACGAGGGCCCGCACTTGCTCCGGCTCGGACACGTCTCCGGGCACCGCCAGGCCGGACAGCTCAGAGGCGAGGGCGGAGAGCCCCGCCGAGGCTTCCCGGTCGTTCACGGCCACGGTGGCGCCTGATGCGGCAAGTCGACGCGCGTGCTGCGCCCCCATGCCCTGCGCTGCGCCGGTGACGAGGACAATCTTGCCCTCGAGATCGGGGTAGGAACGTATTCTCTTCTCGGACATCAGATCACCGCTCCAGCATTCGGGTTGAGGGTTTCCCCGACGCAGAACGTCCCCTCATCGAGGAGGAACGCTACGCAGAGGGCGACTTCCTCCGGCGAGGTCAGCCTCCCCAACGGAAGCGTGGCCAGGTACTCCGGGGCACGCCACGGCGAATCGGCTGCCAGCAAAGGCGTGTCCGTTGGGCCCGGTGCGACGGCGTTCACCCTGATGCCCTGGGGCGCAAGCTCCGCGCCAAGACTGCGCACTAGACCAAGGAGGGCACCCTTCGCAGCCGCATAATGTGCGTCATCCGACCCGCCGCCGATGGCCAGTTCGCTCGTGATGGCGACGATCGACCCGGATCCGGCCGTTGTCATTCCTGGCAGGACGGCACGGCTCAGGTTGACGAATCCTCCGACGTGGACGGAGAGCATGCGTCGCCACTTGTCGAGGGTGATCTCGGAGACTGGCAGCATCTCGTAATAGCCGGCGGCGGAAACCGCGGCCGCAACCGGTCCGAGTTCCTGCTCGACCCGCCTGACCGCGGCCCGGACCTCATCCGGGTTGGCCATGTCGACGCACAGGTCGAAGGAACACTGCGGCGAGGGCCTCAGGTCGAATCCGGCAACGGTCCAGCCGCGGGACTCGAGCTCCGCCGCGACGGCTGCTCCGATCCCGCTGGCCGTGCCCGTCACAATGGCTACCGTTCGCGCCCCTGGGGTCATATTCATGCGAGTTGCGGTTTCTTTTCCGGGAGCTCATCGTTTTCTGGGAGCTCATCGGGAGAGAGGAGCTCTTCCGGCATAATGTATTCCCGTCCTGTCACCACTGGGATGGCCTTGTGGACGGACAGGTAGATCGCCGTCCCCACCACGCTCAGGACAGCCATGGCGATCCAGATCGACCAGTCCAAGAAGGACTGCTCGTAGACGGCCCGGGGCCAAGCAATATTGAGGAATTCGAAGACAGCCCAGACAACCGCGACTACAGCGAGCGGGAGCGTTGCCTTGCCGAGCGTGAACGGACCGGCACGCCAGCGTCCTCGCAGATGCACGACGACAAATCCGACCAGCGGGAAGAGGAATGAGAGGAAGAATCCGCCGGAGGTGAAGTTGAGCATCAGCGTGTAGACGTTTTCGGCCACGTCGCTGAGCAGGAACAAAGCTGCGCCCACGACCATCGTGATCAGCAACGGTCCGACGGGCTGGCGCTGCTTGCGGCTCAGGCGGGAGAGCATCCTCGAGGCCGGTAGTGCGCCATCCCTTGCGAACGACCAGATCATTCGTGAGGCCGAGGTCTGCAGCGCCAAGAAGCTTGCCAGGAAGCCGATGATGAAGAGGATCTCCACGGGCTTGGCAATCTGGCTGCCGAGCTGGGACGTGAGGGTGAAGTTCACGGGGTCGGCGACGTTCCCGCTGCGCACGGCGTTGAGATCCGGGACGGCGAGGATAAGAGCAAGGCTCGTGTACATGACAACAACGGCAATGAATATCAGTGCGAAAAGGATCGCCTTGGGGAGGTTCTTGCGCGGCTCGCTGACTTCCTCGGCGATAGCGCCGGCGCTCTCGAATCCAACGAACGAGAAACCGATGAACACCATCGCGAGCAGGAAGGGGCCGCTGAGGGAAAGGTAATCCGTTCCCGGTGCGAGGCCGGCACTCCCGTCGAACAGGACGCTAATGGAGTTGTGCTGGTGGAACAACAGCAGCCAGGTGCCGAGGCCGAGCGAGCCGACGATTTCAGCCACGATGCTGGCGATCATGAAGACCTTCAACACCACCCGGCCGGCGAGGTTCACGATCGTTCCGAGAATCAGGACCACAAGTGCGATCCACGCCTTATCCACGCCGGTGGGGCTCGCGATGCCCATGACGTTAGCGATGAAGCCCGCTGCGGCTATCGCGACGGTGGCCATCGCGATAAGAAGGGTCCACATATACGCCCAGCCGGCAAACCAGCCGAACGTCTTGCCCCCGAGGCGAGCCGACCACTGGTAGATCGACCCCTCGATCGGCCAGCGCGAGACCAGCATGGCGAAGACGAGGGCGACGAGGAGCTGGCCGCCGAAGACGATTAGAAAGCCCCACCAGAAGGACGGGCCGGCAATGGACAGGGCAACGCCAAAGATCCCGTAGAGAGCGACGATAGGCGAGATGAACGCAAAACCGAACGCAAAGGATGAGAAGAGATTGAAATCTCGTTTGAGGGTGATGCCTTCGGTGGCAGCGACCGTTTCGTTTTGGGCCATGGTGGGTCTCCTTCGACTCCCGCAATTATGAATTCATTCGGGAAGCGACGGCCACTTTCTGCCACAACTTAGGATGAACCACCGGGCACGGTGCGTGATATTGTACGAAGCTACAAGGAATGACAGTCGGATCCACGCTTCTGCGGACTATTTCCCCATATTTTGACCTGAGGATAGTAGAAGTGACTAAATCGATCTCCACCGCCTTTGGCCTTGAACTCGGGGAACTCGTCGACGTGCCCGAGTTGGGGCTTCACCTCATCGTCGGCTCCAAGTGGGCGCTCCCTCGTGTTGTCAGCTGGGCGCACGCCACAGAAATGACGGACCCCAGGCCACATCTGCGTGGATCCGAGTTGGTCTGCACCGTGGGGTCGGCGCTTCTCACCGCCGCCAACTGCGCGAGGTTGGTCGAGGCGGTCCACGCGACTGGCTCAGCCGGGATCTGTCTCGGCATCGGGGAAGTCCACACGCAGATCCCCCGGGCACTGATCACGGAATGCCACAGACTGTCCGTGCCGCTCATCGAAATGGCGCACGGAGTCCCCTTCCTCGCGATTAATGATGTTCTCGCCGACGCGCGCGTTCGGGCTCAATCTGGCAGCAGCCAGCGGAATGCAGAGCTGGTCAGCAGGCTGCTTGCGGCTCTTCGCGAGAACGCGCCGATGGAAGATATCCTGAGCGTATCTTCCGCGGCCCTCGGGGGATCGCTCACCTACGCGCTGGCTGATCCGGCGGCGGAGTCGCTACCGATGGCAACCCTCAGCGCGGTGGTTGATGATGCTCCGGGATCGCTGTCCGTCAGGACCGCGGAAGGGAACCTTCTGGCTTGGCAGGGTCAGCCTCCGTCGCCTGATGCCGACGTGCTCGGCCAGATCGGTCGAGTCCTGGAAATCGCTAGGCACGAGCGGGTGGACCACGACAATCAGGATCGCCAACGCATCGGGCAGTTGTTCGCCCTGGTTTCCGAGGGCCTCGCCGATTCCGCGGCCCTGATGCCGGAGTTGCAAAGGGCAGGCCTCGTGGGGAAATCCCTGACAATCTCGGCGTGGCCGGCGGAGACGGCGTCGCTGCTAGCCGCGCACCTGCCAGGCACGTTGATCGCCGACGCGCCCGAAGCGACCTTTGTCGTCACGGTCGGCCCTGAGGACGTATATGGTGCCGCTCGCGATCTCGGATTAGTCTGCGGCCACGGGAGCCCTGTCGACGTCTCACAAATCTCCCGTGGAATCGGGGAAGCCCGCGCAACGCTTCGCCTGGCGCGCCGTCACGGCAAGGTTGCCGGGCCAGACAGCCTGACCAGCCTGACCGGGCTTCTCGAACAACAACCGCCCATGAGGCTGGTTCCCTTTATCGACCAGCTCGTCCGTCCGCTGCTCGAGCATGACGCGCGTCGTGGCAGCCAGCTCGTGGCAACCCTCCGGACGTTCATCGAGCAGCAGGGGTCCCTGCAAGCGACCGCCGAGGCCCAGTATCTACACGTCAATACGGTCCGCCATCGGCTTGGACGGATTGGGGTCATCACCGGCCGCAACCCACTGGAAGACAACGACCGGGCCTCCCTTGCCATTGCACTGTGGGCCTACGACAGGTCGCGTCGATACGTTCCCTGACGCACGGTGCGATCGAGCGAGAGGAGAGCTTGCAATTCCGCTTGACGACAACAATCGGAAGCCGATCGCTCGCTTGCACTTCAATAGCAAGAAACAGAAGTACATCGGGATTTTCGACGGCGACAAGGTCGAGACGCGCCATCCCATCGATTCACTCGATGAGATCTATATGCATGCAGGTGCAATTCGGGACACCGTTCGAGTTCACCAGGGCTAGTTCGAGGAACGGATGGCCACGTTCTCAGTAAGATCCGTCCATTCTCATAGCTTCGTCGATGGACCCCATGAGCTCGTCGTTCCCAAGCCAACAGTGGTTTGACAAGAGGCTCCCGTCGCGACGTCTTGGCTATCGCCGCCCCACGCGCACCGGCGACTCCAAGTGCGCGTAGAGTGCACGGCGGGACGCGTTTAGCGCAAGCTGGACCTCGATCGCCTCCTTCTTGTACGAGGGCATCTCTGGATCAACCAGCAGGGCCCGCAGCGAGTCGTCCGAGTTTATGTGGCTCGCCCAGAGTTCGGGAAGGCGATCGGGGCCAATCGTGCCGATCAGAGTAAGGGCTTCACTACCCAGGCGACCCGCTTCGCTAGGCACCGTCGATTGACCTGCCGCGGAGTTCTCGGACAGTGGGCCCTCTTAAAATGAGGGACTACTGAAAGTAGAGATCAGCATGACCGCATCACGTCGGAAATTTACCCAGGAGTTCA
>NZ_SOGM01000103.1:0-55325 GCF_004403545.1 Cryobacterium sp. TmT2-59
ACCTGCCCGCCGCGCCCCGCCTCCCCTGCCCGCCGCGCCCCGCCTCCCCTGCCCGCCGCGCCCCGCCTCACCTGCCCGCCGCGCCCCGCCTCCCCCGCCGAACCTCGCCCGCCGGTGCCCGTGCGAATTCGACGGAGATTCTGCTGCAAAAGGCTCAAATCGGGCCGAAAAGCGGCCGGATGCTCAAAATCTCCGTCGAATTCGTCCAGGAGGCCTGGCCGACCGGCGCCGGCCGTGCCGCCCGGCAGGGTGTCTGCGAAAGCAGGCACGGAGACGCAGGGTGCACCGAAACCTCGCCGAGCCGTGAGTTGCGACTCTCTATTTCCAAAAAAGAGGAGCTTTCCTCACGGCTCCGCGGACGCGGGCGGGGCCTCTGCGAAGCAAGGGGGGGCAGGGGCCGCCCTACTACTCGAAGGCCTCGGGCGGCGGGCAGGCGCAGACGAGGTTGCGGTCGCCGAAGGCGTTATCGATGCGACGCACCGGCGGCCAGTACTTGCCACGGATGAGCGAGCGCACCGGGTAGACCGCGGTCTCGCGGTCGTAGGCGTGCGTCCACTCCCCCTCGATCACCGACTGCGCCGTATGGGGGGCGTTGTGCAGCGGGTTGTCGTCGGCCGGCCAGCGACCGGAGGCCACGGCATCCGCTTCGGCCTTGATCGCGATCATGGCCTCCACGAACCGGTCGATCTCGCCCAGGTCCTCGCTCTCGGTGGGTTCGATCATCAGCGTTCCCGACACCGGGAAGCTCATGGTCGGCGCGTGGAAGCCGTAGTCGACGAGGCGTTTGGCGACATCATCGACGGTGACCCCGGTGGCCTCGGTGAGCGGGCGGAGGTCGAGGATGCACTCGTGCGCGACCAGCCCGTTGTCGCCGGAGTAGAGCACGGGGAAATGCGCGTCGAGCCGCTTGGCCACGTAGTTGGCGGCGAGCACAGCGGCGCCGGTGGCCTCCTTGAGCCCCTCGGCCCCCATCATCCGCACATAGGCCCAGGAAATGGGCAGGATGCTCGGGCTGCCGTAGGGCGCCGCCGAGACGGGTCCGCCGGCGTGCACGATCGTGCCGCCTGATCCATCGCCCGAACCGGCACCGGCACCAACACCGGCACCCCCGCCGGCACCGAGCAGGTAGTGCTCGTCGCTCTGTGCGAGCGGGTGGCCGGGCAGGAATGGGGCGAGGTGCGCCTTGGCCGCGACCGGCCCGACGCCGGGTCCGCCGCCGCCGTGCGGGATGCAGAAGGTCTTGTGCAGGTTCAGGTGCGACACGTCGCCGCCGAAGTCGCCGTAGCGGGCGAAGCCGAGCAGCGCGTTCAGGTTCGCACCGTCCACGTAGACCTGGCCGCCGGCGTCGTGCACGGCACGGCAGATGGCGCCGACCTCGTGCTCGTAGACGCCGTGCGTGGAGGGGTAGGTGATCATCAGCGCGGCCAGGTTGTCGGCGTGAACGGCGATCTTCGCGCGCAGGTCGTCCAGGTCGACGTTGCCCAGCTCGTCGCAGGCGACGACGACGACCTTCATGCCGGCCAGCACAGCGGAGGCCGCGTTCGTGCCGTGGGCGCTGGACGGGATCAGGCAGACCAGGCGCTCCGCGTCGCCGTTGGACAGGTGGTAGCCGCGGATGGCGAGCAGGCCGGCCAGTTCGCCCTGGCTGCCCGCGTTGGGCTGCAGCGACACGGAGTCGTAACCGGTGACATCGCTCAGCCAGGTCTCGATCTGGCGGACCAGTTCGAGGTAGCCCTCGACGTCGGCGCGCGGGGCGAAGGGGTGCAGCCCACCGAATTCGGGCCAGCTGACGGCCTCCATCTCGGTGGCCGCGTTCAGCTTCATCGTGCAGGAGCCGAGCGGGATCATGCCCCGGTCGAGCGCGTAGTCGTAGTCGGCGAGGCGCTTCAGGTAGCGCATCATGCTCGTCTCCGAGCGGTGCGTGTTGAACACCGGGTGGGTGAGGAACTCGCTGGTGCGGTGCAGCTCGGGCGGCAGGCCGGCCTCGACCATGCTGAAGTCGACGAGGCCGAAGGATTCCCGGCCGCCGAACGCCCCGACGACCAGGGCGAGGTCGGCGAGCGTCGTCGTTTCGTCGACCGAGATCCCGATCGTGTCCGCGTCGACGAGGTGCAGGTTGACTCCGCCGTCGGCGGCCGCGGCGACGATCTCGGCGGCGCGACCCGGGCTCGACACCCGGACGGTGTCGAAGAAGGTCGCGGTCACGACGTCGGCTCCGGCGGCGAGGAGCGCCACAACGAGCTGGCCGGCCCGTTCGTGCACCTGACGTGCGATCGTCTTCAGCCCGTCGGGGCCGTGGTAGACGGCGTACATGCCGGCCATCACGGCCAGCAGCACCTGGGCCGTGCAGATGTTCGACGTGGCCTTGTCACGAC
This sequence comes from Cryobacterium sp. TmT2-59, assembly GCF_004403545.1. Taxonomy (NCBI): domain Bacteria; kingdom Bacillati; phylum Actinomycetota; class Actinomycetes; order Micrococcales; family Microbacteriaceae; genus Cryobacterium; species Cryobacterium sp. TmT2-59. Next base: position 2,376 of record NZ_SOGM01000103.1, read on the forward strand.
GGATGTGCTGCTCACGCACCTGAAGCGACAGTCGGTAGGCCGGGTGGCCGACCGCGTCCACGCTGACGCCGACGAGCCGGCCGGGAAGCTGGCGTTCGAGGCCCTGGCGCACGGCCATGTAGCCGGCGTGGGGACCGCCGAAACCCATCGGCACGCCGAAGCGCTGGCTGGTGCCGACGGCGACGTCCGCGCCGAGCTCGCCGGGCGAGGTGATCAGGGTCAGGGCGAGCAGGTCCGCAGCGACGACGGTGAGCGCGCCCTGCGCCTGGGCGGCGGCGATGACGGCCGCCGGGTTCCAGACCCGGCCGGACGCGCCGGGGTACTGCACGAAGATCCCGAAGTGCTCGCCGAGGTCGGCCACGGTGGCCGCGCCGGTCGCGACCTGGCCGGCGCCGCCGGTGCTGACGTCGGCGAGGGCGATCTCGACGAGGTCGATTCCGAGTGCGGCCGCGCGGTTGGCCAGCAGCGCCTTCGTCTGCGGCAGGGCGTCGGCGTCGACGATGAACCGGTTCGACTTCGACTTCGACGCGCGGCGGGTGAGGAGCATGCCCTCCACGACGGCGGTCGATTCGTCGAGCATGGACGCGTTGGCCGTGGACAGTCCGGTGAGGTCCGCGATCATGGTCTGGAAGTTGATCAGGGCCTCAAGCCGGCCCTGCGAGATCTCGGGCTGGTAGGGCGTGTACGCCGTGTACCAGCTGGGGTTCTCGAACACATTCCGCTTGATCACCGCCGGGGTGACGGTGTCGTAGTAGCCCTGCCCGATCATCGACCGCTTGACGGTGTTACGGTCCGCCAGCGTGCGCAGTTCGGCGATCGCCTCCCGCTCGGTGGCGGCCGGCGGCAACGTGCTGTCGCCGAGCACCCGGAACTGGTCGACCTGGATCGAAGCGGGCACGGCGGCGTTGACGAGAGCGTCGACCGAGTCGTAACCGAGGATGGCCAGCATGCGGGACTGGGCGTCGGCATCCGTGCCGATGTGGCGTTGGGTGAAGGGCTGTGACATGTGTCGGGAACCTGTGCTTCTTGTTTTCGTTACTCGCCGACGAGGGCGGAGTACTCGGCGTAGCTGAGGAGGGGAGGAAGCTCGGCGTAGGTGACCTTGATCAACCAGCCGGCGCCGAACGGGTCGCTGTTGACGAGCTCGGGGCTGTCGACGACGGCGTCGTTGGTCTCGGCGACGGTGCCCGTGACGGGGGCGAACAGCTCGCCGACCGACTTCGTGGACTCGATCTCGCCGACGACGCTGCCCCCGGCGACATCGCTGCCCACGGCGGGCAGCTCGACGAAGACGACGTCGCCGAGCTTGTCGGCGGCGTAGGCGGTGATGCCGACGGTGACGGTGTCGCCGTCGACCAGCACCCACTCGTGCTCGGCGGTGTACTGGAGTTCAGTCTTGTCTGCCATGGGGTTTCCTCTCGAGGGATGGATTAGGGGTGTCTATTTCTGGCGCTGGTAGAACGGAAGGGCGGTCACGGTGGCGGGGATGCGGGTGCCGCGCACGTCGATGAAGACCTCGGTTCCGAGGCGGGCGAGGCCCGGCGCCACGTAGGCCATGGCGATCGGATGTCCCAAAGTCGGTGACAGCGCCCCGCTCGTGATCACGCCGTCGGCCACGGTCGCGTCGGCGCTGCGGAAGATCGCGTAGTCGGCCCGGCCGGCGCGTTTGCCGGCCGAGGCGAGTCCCACGAGCACGCGGGCCTCGGCGCTGGGACCTTCCTCACTGGCTTCGCGGCCGATGAAGTCGACCTCCTTGGCCAGGTTGACGACCCGGCCGAGCCCGGCCTGGGCCGGGTAGGTGGAGGTTCTGAGTTCGTGGCCGTAGAGGGGCATGCCGGCCTCGAGCCGCAGGGTATCGCGGCTGGCGAGCCCGGCCGGGACCAGCCCGTGGACCTCGCCGGCGACGAAGAGGGCGTTCCAGAGAGCCAGGGCGTCGGGCACGTCGACGTAGAGTTCGAACCCGTCTTCGCCGGTGTAGCCGGTGCGGGCGATCAGTACCGAGGCGCTCTGGAAGGTGCCGCCGAGGGCGCGGTAGTACTTGAGCGCGGCCAGGTCGCCGTCGACGGTGAGACCCGCGGTGGCTTCCAGGATGGCCCGGGAGTTCGGGCCCTGCACGGCGATCAGGGCGACTGCGTCGCTCCGGTCGGTGACGGTGACGTCGAAGCGGGCGGCGCGCGCGGAGAGCGCTTCGACGGCCTGGAACCGGTTGCCCGCGTTGGCGACGACGAGGAACTCCTCCTCCGCCGTGCGGTAGACGACGATGTCGTCGATGATGCCCCCGGCGCGGTTCAGGATGAGGCTGTACTTGGCCTGCAGCAGCTCGATCACGGAGAGCTTGCCGGCGAGCGCGTAGTCGAGGAACGCCCCGGCATCCGGCCCGACGACGACGATTTCGGCCATGTGCGAAAGGTCGAAGATGCCCGCGCCGGTGCGCACCGCGTGGTGCTCGGCCAGGTCGCTGGAGTACCGCACCGGCATCTGCCAGCCGGCGAAGTCCGTGAAGCTGGCGCCGGCTTCGACGTGCGCCTGGTGCAGCGGGGAGAATCGCTCCGTGGCGGCGGGAGCGGAATCGGTGTCGGCAGAAGAAGTGAGGGCGGCGTTGTCCGAGGTCATGAGTTCTCCAGGTCGTCGTCGGCTAAGAGCCGAGCGAGATTCTCCGGGGCACGATCGAGCGATCGAACTCCTGGGAACTCCCCCTCTGTCGTCAGGCCTGAGAGCTTCACCGCATCCGTCGGGACGTGACTTTCACCATGGGCGAGCCGCGTTGGTGCCGCGACTACTTTTCAGAGTGGCCAGTTCGATGCGGTACGAGTACCTGAGAGATTGTCGGGGAGGATTGCTCCTTCGGTGTTCGCTCGCCTCCCGGCGTCGAACTCTCCCGCATCGACCTTGATGGCCCGGTATTCACTTGAGGGTATTCACTTGATGCTGGTGCTGCGCGCTTGGGCGTGTGCGCTCTCAGCCTAGCGTGCGCCGGGCACCGGGCGAGCGGGCAGCGGACGAGCCGGCACGGGGGCCGTGACGGATGCCGCGGCCTCCGGGCGACGCCCGCGGGAGGGAGCGCGTACCCTGTTACTCTGCCCGCGATTCATGCGGGGCACGAAGAAAGGCGTTCCGTGGACATCACCCTCCTCCGGCATTTCATCGCCGTCGCCGAGGAGTTGCATTTCCCGCGCGCCGCGATGAACCTCAATGTCTCCACCCCGAAGCTGCGTTCCTCGATCGCGAAACTCGAGACGAACCTCGGCGTCGTGCTCATCGACCGCACCACGGAGACCACCCGGCTGACCACGGCGGGCAACCTGTTTCTGACGGAGGCCCGCGCCGAGCTGGCCGCCTCGGATGAGCCCTGGCAGCCGCCGCTGCCCGCGGGCGGCAAGGCCAAGGCCTCGAAGGGCAAGGGCCGCGCGCCCGAGGTCAAGGGCCAGCCGCGCCCGGGGAAGCGCCGCCAGGGCCGCTAGCCCGCGCCCGGATCGTCGGCGACGACCCCGGCCGAGGCTCGGCGCCAGGCCGAGAAACTGGCCACCGAGCCGCTGTGCGGCGCCACCAGCCACGGCCACGGATGCAGTTCGGCCGCGCCCTCCGCGTAGCGCGCGAAGCTGGGCACCGGCGCGGACGTGACGGCCGCGTCGAGGCTCGGAACGACCACCCGCGGGTCGCCCAGGTGCACGACCACCTCGCGCCGCCGGGCCAGATCCTGCAGGGTTTCGACGGTGAAGATCAGTCTTTTGCTCGAGAGCCGCAGCCGGGCCAGGGCCGGCTCGTCGAAGACGAAGACGACCGGAAGCGCGGAATGCGCCTCGAGGGCCGGATCGGCGTCGCCCAGGGAATCCACCGTCAGCAGGACCGACCGGGCCGCGCGGCGCCGGACGGCGACGGAGGGTCCCCTTGTGGCGGCCAGGTGCGGATCGCGTGTCAGGTTCGCCGGCGCATCCGTCACCGGCGCCGGTGCGGCGGCCGCCGGGAACTGCTCGATCGGGCAGGCCTGGGCGAGCGGGCAGGCACGGCAGAGCTGCGGGGCCCGTTTCTCCACCTGCCAGCGGGCGAAACCGTAGGGGCTGCCGGTCCCGGCGCCCACGGTCCACTGCCAGCCCAGCAGGTTGGCCGCGCGCGAGCCGTCGAGCAGGTGCCGGTAGAACTCCTCCTGGCCGGCATGCCACCCGGCGCCAAACCTCACCGTGTACTGGGAAGCCAGCCACATCCGGGTCTGGTTGACCAGCCAGCCGTCGGTTTCCAGCTCCGACACGACCGAATCGACGCAGTGCATGCGCCGCGGCCAGGCCTCGGGTTCGAACCCTCCGGCCCAGGGCGCCGCGAACCGCAGGTTTCGGTGCAGGGCCACGCCCACCCGCGCATAGAGATGTCGGGCGTATTCCTGCCAGAGCAACTCGTCCCGGAATTTGCGGGTGTCCCGGGCGGGTCCGTCTGCGACGTGATCCCACGCCCGGCCGAGCGGCACCAGCCCGTGCCGGATGTACGGGGAGAGCCGGGAGGCCCCGCGGTCGGTTTCCGGCAGTACCTGACTGCGCCTGGCCGCATAGCCCGCGACCGAGAACCCGGCCAGGGCACGGTCGGCGCTGGTCTGGCCGCCCCGGATGCCCGGACTCGCCCGCACCTCGTCGTCGTCGTCGACCAGGTGGCGCAGGTGGCGGCGCACGACGGCTTCCGCGGTTCCGTCGTTCAGGGCGATGAGCACGTCTGATTTTAGACTCCGCCCCACGGCGCCAGGAAGCGCTACGCCTGCTTGCGGCGACCGGCCGCTGCCTCGCGCTGCAGGGGCGTCACCGAGGCCAGCGGCACGTTCAGCCGCTCGACCAGCGGGGCGAACGCCCGGAACCGCTCGAGCACCAGGTCGGTGAAGTCTTCGCCGAGGGCCACCGCGCCGGGCAGGGTGCCGGTCAGCGCCCAACTGCGGTTCTGCAGCAGGTCGGCTGCCGGGTGCTCCGCCGGGAATCCCTTGGGCGCCCGGATGAGCGGGTTGCCGTCCAGCGGGTCGGCCAGCCCGGTGCGCGACACGTCGGCGAGCACGCCTCTCATGGCGCCGTGGTGCTCGAGCAGGTAGTCGCGGATGGCCCGCAGTTGCTGCGGGCCGGGACCCCAGGAACCGCCCGCGACCATCACGCTCTGCACGCCCACCTGCAGGAAGAAGCCCGCTCCCCCGCTCTTCTCCAGACCCTGGCGCGGCCAGAACGCCGCCAAATTGGTCTTCTAGGGGGTCTTGTCATGGGAGAACCGCACGTCGCGGTAGATGCGCATCATGGCCTTGTTCGGCGGGCGCAGATGGTTTGGCGCGAACTCGGCCAAGCTGACGTTCACCGCCTCGGCGACGGCCAGCATCCGTTTCTTCAATTCGAGCTCGTAGGTCGGTTTGTGCTCTTCGAACCATTCGCGGTTGTTGCGGTGCTCCAACTCCTCGAGAAAATCGAAGGTCTGTTCGCTGAAATGGGGACCCACTGCACGCTCCTTGACGTGGCCGGCGGCGCCTAACCGCGGGGCCGTCCTTCTTAGCCACCCTACGCAGGAACAGCAGCGGCAAGGTCACGGTCGCGAGGGCCGTGACCAGCCACACCACCAGCGTGGCCAGGACCCAGGCCTGCCAGCCATCCCTGCCAGGTGAGGGTGAAGCCGTCGAGCACCAGCGACGCCACCCAGAGGCCGAGAGTGCCGGAGCCGAGGAAGATGGCCGTGCGAATCAGAAAGCGGATCATGACTGCCCCTTTCGTGGCCGCGGCCTTCGCCGCGTCCGAGCATTGTGTCACCCGCGGCGCTCCAGCGGGAAGCACCTAGAATCGGCGCATGTCCCGCCTCGTCGTCGTCCTTCCGCTCACGGCGCTGCGCACCGGTGACAGCTTCCCGGTGTCGGAGTGGCCCCTCCACATCACCGTGCTGCCTCCTTTCCACACGGATGCCGCGGCATCCGTGATCGCCGGCGTCGTTGCCGGCGTCGTTGTGGGCGTCACCGGAGGTGTCGACGCCGTCTCGGCCGGCGGCCGCACCGCCATCACGGCCGTCGCGGGCGTCGAAGCGCTGTTCGGACGGCGTGAGGACGTGCCGGTGACCCTGGTCGTGGACGACGCGGCCCTGACCGAGCTGCACCGGGCACTGGTGGACGCCGTGCGGCCCTTCGCGTCCTCCCCGGACGAACCCGCGTTCACCGGCCCCGGCTTCCGGGCCCACATCACGATCAAGAACGGCGCCCGCGTGCACGAGGGCGAGGTGCTCACCCTCGCCCAGATCGCCCTCGTGGACATGGCGCCCCGGGCGGCGGCCGGCGGCCGGAGCGTGCTCGCCGTTTTCCCCCTGGCGGCTCCCGCGGCGACCGCGCTCGGCCCAGGCAACGGGGTTTCAGGCTCCGCCCAGGCCCTCGCCGACCACGAAGACGGTGAAGAACAGGGCGGCCGGTACCGCCACGGCGAGGGCGATGATGTTCAGCACCGAGCGCTCCCGCCACAGCCAGACGCAGAGCAGGTTCACGATGGCCGCGGCATCGATCAGCACGGTTCCGATCGCGGGCATCACCCAGGTGTCGGTGACCGGGTAGGTCTCGCGGAAGAGCGTCGTGATCAGCGGCAACACCAGCCAGGACGCCAGTCCGAGGGCTGACAGCACGATCGCCCAGCAGCCGATCGGGCTGCGCGGAAACGCCTGGGTGATGCCGCCGCCCTGGCGGGGTGAGGTCGAGTGAGGGGGGGTGGTATCGGGGCCGGGGGCGGGCTCGTCCCGTGGATTCGACACGAGCATCCACCTCTTCTCCCTGTGCACGCTTCTCCAAATGCGCGGCCGCGGCTGCGTAACCGGCTGGCGGCCACTGTATTCCCCGGACGCGGGCCGCGCGAGGTTGCGCCCGGTTAGGCCTTTTTCGCGGCTGCCTTGGCCGCCCGCTTCGTCTCCCGCACCAGGGCGAGCGATTCCGGGTCGACGATGTCGGCGACGGAGCGGTGCGAGCCCTCCTCGCCGTACGGGGCGCACACTTCCCGCCACCCCGGCGCCTCGACCCCGAGCCGCTTGCCGAGCAGGGCGAGGAAGATCCTGGCCTTCTGCTCGCCGAACCCGGGCAGCCCCTTCAACCGGCGGAGGATCTCGGCGCCGTCCGGGGTGCCGGTGGTCCAGATTGCGGCGGCGTTGCCGTCCCACTCTGTGGCCACGACTTCGGCCACGGCCTGGGTGCGCGCGGCCATCGAGCCCGGGTAGCGGTGCACGGCCGGGGTGCTCCGGAACACCTGGGCGAAGGCGTCAGCATCGAAACCGGCGATCACCCCCGGGTCGAGGGTCCCGATCCGGTCGCGGATCTTGGCGGGACCGGCGAACGCCGTCTCCATCGCGATCTGCTGGTCGAGGAGCATTCCGACCAGGAGGGCGAACGGGTCCTCGCTGAGCAGGGTGTCGGCGGCGGCGTCACCGGTAATGTGCAGCGTCATGGTGCTCATTGTGTCACCGGCCGGCGCTGGCGGTGCCGTTCGCCGGCCATCGCCCCCGCCGAGTTCGACAGTCTCGGTCGAGTTCGACCGTCTCGGTCGAGTTCGACCGGCGCGCCCCTCGAACTCGACCGGAAGTGTCGAACTCGCCGCACCGGCAGCTCGATCGAGCGTGCCCATCGATACGACTAGGTCGTGTCGAAACCGTCCTCCACGACGAACCAGCTGTGCGTGTGTTCGGCTCCGACGCCGTCGAGAAGGGCCTGCGCCGCGTGCGGCACGCCCGCCTTGCGCAGGGCCAGGAGGGCCTCCATGTCCCACCAGGTGGACTGGATTCGCCAGGACCCGTCCTGGCCGCGCAGGAGCTCGGACCTGACCAGCCCGTCCGGCTGCCCCGCCGCAAGCATCCGCCGGTAACCGTCGAGGAGGTCGCCTTCACGCTCCGGCAACCCCCTCGCGTCGACTGAAGTGACGACAGGCTTGTCCCTGGGAATGTCCATCTGCGGCCTCCGATCGATCCGGTCGAAGCCAATCTAACCCAGGACGCCGTACGACTGAATGCCGCCCGGCGACAATCGGGGCGCGGATGCGTCGGCAACCGCCGCGAGCGGCGATGGCACCCCGCCGAGCTCGACACTTGCGGTCGAGTTCGATCGGCACGCCTGCCGAACTCGACCGGAACCGGCGATCTCAGCGACTCCCGCCGCCGCGGATAGCCAGGCCCCAGGATTTCGGTGCGGTTGTCGTGACGTCGTCTGTCTCTAGGATGAGGGCATGGCGATGCCGGTCCTCGCGACCAAGCTCTTCATCCCCCGACTCCGGTCCCGAGCGGTTCCTCGACCGCGCCTCGTCGAGCGTTTGCGCGAGGGGCTGCACTCCGGCCGAAAGCTGACGCTCATCTCCGCCCCGGCCGGTTTCGGAAAGACCACGCTGCTGAGCGAGTGGATCGCGGATGCCCGGCGCCGCGACCCCCAGCTGCGCGTCGCCTGGCTGTCGCTCGACGAGGGCGACAACGACCCGTCCCGCTTCCTCACCTACCTCGTCGGAGCCCTGCAGCGGGCCGATCCCGCTCTCGGCTCGGAATCGTTGACGCTCTCGCCGGCCTCGATCGAACCGGCGCTGACGGGGCTGATCAACGACGTCGCCCAGAGCCCGGCCGAGATCATCCTGGTACTCGACGACTTCCAGCTGATCGAGGAGAAGACGATCCGGGACGCCCTCGTCTTCTTCCTCGACCACCTTCCGTCGAATCTGCACCTGGCTGTCGCGAGCCGCTCCGATCCCCTTCTCCCGGTGGCGCGACTGCGCGCCGGCGGCGAGCTCACCGAGTTGCGTGCCGCCGACCTGCGGTTCACTCCGGACGAGGCCGCCGCCTTCCTCAGCCAGATGGCGGGCCTCGAGCTCTCCCCCGAGGACGTCGCCGCTCTCGAATCGCGCACGGAGGGCTGGATCGCCGGCCTCCAACTGGCCGCTCTGTCCATGCGGGACCGCTCGGACGTCTCCGGTTTCATCCGGGGATTCACCGGAAGCAACCGCTTCGTGATCGACTATCTCGCCGAAGAGGTGCTGCAGCGTCAGCCCGAGCAGGTGCGGGAATTCCTGCTCCGCACCGCGATCCTGGACAGGCTCAGCGGATCCCTCTGCGAGGCCGTCACCGGGCAGGCCGGCGGCAGCGACGTGCTGGAGTCGCTCGAGCGGGACAACCTGTTCCTCGTTCCGTTGGATGACGGACGGCAGTGGTACCGCTACCACCACCTCTTCGCGGATGTGCTCCGGGCGCGGCTGCTGCGCGACCGGCCCGACCTCGTGCCGACCCTCCACCGTCGCGCCAGCGAATGGCACGAGCGGAACGACCTGCCGGAGGAGGCGGTCACGCATGCCCTGGCGGCGGCGGATTTCGCCCGCGCAGCCAGAGTGATCGAGGGCTCCGTTCCCGCGGTTCGCAAGAGCCGGCAGGATGCCACACTGCTCCGCTGGCTGACGCTGCTGCCCGAGGAGGTCATCGATCGCCGACCCGTGCTGGGCGTGTACCGCGCGTGGTCGTCGCTGGTCTCCGGCGACGTGGAAGCGATCGAACCGCGCCTGCGCGTCGCGGAGAGGGCGTTGGCTGCCACGACGGATGACGGCGCCCCCGGCCACGACTCGGCCGACAGCGAGGAACTTCGCACTCTCCCCGTGACCATCGCCGTCTACCGGGCTGCCGCAGCGCAGGCGCGCGGGAAGGTGGTCGGCATGAAGGAACACGCCGAGCGAGCCCTGGCGCTCACCCAACCCGACGATCATCTGGGGCGCGGCGCGGCAGCTGGGTTCCTCGGGCTCGCTTCGTGGACGACCGGCGATCTCGAGTCCGGGCTGCGTGCCTTCGGCGAGGTCAGGTCCAGCCTGCGTCTGGCCGGCAACCTGGCCGACGTGCTCGCGACCACCATCGTGCTGGCCGACATGCTCGTTCCGCTGGGCCGGTTGCGGGAGGCGCAACGGGCATACGAGCAGGCGTTGCAGCTGGCGGCCGAGCAGGGCGACCCGCCCCCACAGTCAACGGCGGACCTGCACGTCGGGATCAGTGAACTGCTCAGGGAGCGGGGCGAACTACCGGCCGCCGCCGAGCACCTGGCTGCGAGTGAGGCGCTGGGCGAACAGGCCTCGTCGAGCGAGAACCGGCATCGCCGGTTCGTGGCGATGGCGCGAATCAGGCAGACCGAGGGAGATTTCGACGCCGCCCTCGACCTGCTCGGCACGGCTGAGGGCCTCTACCGGCGCGGGTTCTTCCCGGAGGTGCGCCCGATCGCCGCGATCAGGGCACGGATCTGGATTGAACAAGGCAGGCTCGCCGAGGCCCTCGCCTGGGTCACGGGCCAGGGCCTGTCCGTGGATGAGGACCTCACCTACCTGCGCGAGTTCGGGCACATCACCCTGGCGCGGCTGCTGATCGCGCAACAGCGGGCCGATCCGCGGGGGTCGATCCAGGCGGCCACCGGATTACTCGACCGCCTTCTCGTCGCCGCGGAAGCGGGCGGACGCACCGGCAGCGCGAACGAGATCCTCATCCTGCAAGCGCTGGCGCAGGAGGCGCAGGGCCGGATTCCCTCGGCGCTGCCACCGCTCCACCGAGCACTCTCCCTGGCCGAACCGGAAGGCTACCTGCGGCTCTTCGCCGACGAAGGTGCGCCGATGACGGCGCTTCTGGACGCGGCCGCCGACGCGGGAATCCTCCCCGACTACGTTCGCCGGCTCGGTCGGGCCCTGCGGCAGACCGACGTCGACAGGGCGAGTCTCCCGGGCATCCCGGAGGCGTTGAGCGAGCGGGAGTCGCACGTGCGCCGGCTGCTGGCGACCGAGCTCAGCGGCCCCCAGATCGCGAGCGAACTCTACGTCTCGCTCAACACGCTGCGCACCCACACCAGGCACATCTTCGCCAAGCTCGGCGTCAACAGCCGCCCGGCCGCCGTCACCCGCGCCGCCGAGCTGGGTCTGATCCAGCGCCGGGTCTGATCTGGCTCCGCGACACAATCACCACCTCAATCACCACGCACGGTGATGCCGCGTCATCACATGTCTCCGTAGATTCGGGTCGTTCTCAGGTAGTGGCCTGGGGCACTCAGAACGAAGGAGAGCAATCATGATCACAACGTCCACCCTCACCCGGGCGGCCGCCGTCGCCGCCGCCGTGTCGGGTCTGCTCTACATCGTCATCCAGTTCATCCATCCCGCCGACGAGGTCGCCTCCCTCACCACCCAGATGTGGGTGAGCGTTCACAGTCTCAGTTTCGCGATGGCCATCCTCGGCCCGATCGGCCTCACGGGCATCTACCTGCGCCAGGTGCGAGAATTCGGGCTGCTCGGCCTGATCGGATACGCGCTGTTCGCACTGTTCTTCATCCTGCAATCCGCCTTTGTCTTCGCCGAGGCGTTCATCGCGCCCCTGGTCGCGGCGGACGCACCGCAGTTCGCCGAGGACTTCGTCGGACTCTTCGGCCGGCACCCGGCCGTGACCGACCTCGGCCCCCTCGCCGCACTCCCCCTGGTCGGAGCCGCCGTCTACGTCATCGGCGCGATCGTGTTCGGGATCGCCGTCCTCCGTGCCCGGGTGCTGTCGCGCGGCGCCGGCATCCTTCTCATTGCCGCCGCGGCGGTGACGCCCGTCGCGGGCGCGCTGCTTCCGCACACGCTCGAACGGATGGCCGCCATCCCGATGGGCCTGGCCCTGATCTGGCTCGGCTACTCCCTGTGGTCGGACCAGCGCAGGATCGCAGGCCGGACGGCTCCCACCGGGCACGGCACCCGACTCGACCGCACGCCGGCGGTCTGACCGGACGCGGGTCTGTGCAAGAGGAGGAGAGCGATGACTGAAGTCGATTGGTATGAGATTCGCCTCCGGGGGCAGCTCGACGGGTCCTGGAGCGACTGGTTCGGGGGCTTCACCCTCACCAGCGAAAGCGATGGAACAACCACCCTCACAGGCCCGGTCATCGATCAGGCCGCGCTGCACGGGCTGCTGCGACGGGTCGGAAACCTGGGCGTGACACTGATCTCGGTCAACATTCTGAGGAGCTGAAAACCATGACGAAAGACACCCGGAGCCCTCGAGGCCAGTGGCCGGCCCCCACCGGATTGATCCTCCTCTCCCTCATCCCGCTGCTCGCCGGTGCTGCGCGACTCACCGAGCTGACGGGCGGAGCCGCCTCGACTCCGCAGAACGCCCGTTTTCTCGACTCCCCCGTACCGGTCGTGACGCACATCGTGAGCGTGACCGTGTTCAGCCTGCTCGGAGCGTTCCAGTTCGTCCCGGCTCTGCGGCGCCGCAGGGTAGCCTGGCATCGTCTCGCCGGACGCATCCTCATTCCCGCCGGCCTGCTGGCGGCGCTCTCCGGCATGTGGATGGCGGCCTTCTACCCGCACCCGCCCGGGGACGGCGCGATTCTGGTGGTTCTTCGGTTGGTCTTCGGGGCCGCGATGGTGGCGGGCCTCGGACTGGGGATTCGAGGCATCGTGCGTCGAGATTTCGTCCAGCACGGCGCCTGGATGACCCGCGCCTACGCGATCGGGGTCGGGGCGGGCACCCAGGCCCTCGTCCTGATCCCGCAATCGATGATCTTCGGCTCAACCGACGAGCTGTCCCGGGCCGTGTTCATGGGTGCCGCCTGGGTGATCAATCTCTCGGTGGCCGAGTACGTCATCCGTCGCCGTGCCCGGCCGGCACGAAATGCAGTCCGACCATCAACAACCGCATCACTACTCAAGGAGTCGACATGAAGTCACAACCAGCCACTCGCACTCACGCTCAGGATGCCCGGATGCGAGCCGCCGTCTATCGCCGGTTCGGGTCCCCGGAGGTGGTGCACATCGAGGAGGTCCCCAAACCTCTGCCGGGGCCGGACGAGGTGCTCGTCCAGGTTCACGCGAGCACGGTGAGCGCCGCCGACCACCGGGCCCGGGGACGCACCGTCCCAAAAGGGCTCGGACTGATGAGCGCGCTCGCGCTCGGCGTCTTCCGCCCTCGCACGCGGGTCCTGGGCATGGATGTCGCCGGCGTCGTGGAAGCGGTGGGAGCGGACGTCGCGTCGTTCACACCCGGCGACGAGGTGATCGCGATGCTCGGCGGCAGGTTCGGCGGGCACGCCGAATAAGTCTGCGTCCCACAGAGCGGCGCGATCACGGCGAAGCCGCGGAACATGACCTTCGAGGAAGCCGTGACAGTCGTGTTCGGGGGAATCACCGCCCGTGCCTTCCTGAACCGGGCCGCCCTCGCACCGGGTGGCACCGTCCTCGTCAACGGCGCGTCCGGCGCCGTGGGCACCGCGGCGGTGCAGCTCGCCGCGGAACTTGGGGCGCGCGTCACGGGCGTGTGCGGCGGCGGCAACCGGGAATTGGTGACCTCGCTCGGCGCGGACCGGGTGATCGACTATGCCGAGGAGGATTTCCTCGCCGAGGGCCGGTCCTACGACGTCATCATGGACTGCGTCGGGAACCTTCCCTTCGAGCGGGCCGCGGCGTGCCTCAATCCCGGCGGCGCCCTGCTGCTCGTCATTTCCGACCTGCAGGGAATTCTCCTGGCGTCCCGGCGCAGCAGGAAGAGCGGGAAGCTCGTCACCGCGGGCAACGTCGACTACACGGCCGAAGACCTGGCGTTGCTGGTCGACCTCGCCGAGTCGGGCCGGTTCAGGGCGGTCATCGACCGAACCTACGACCTTGCCGATGTCGCCCTGGCCCACCGCCACGTCGACACGGGGCACAAGAAGGGCAACGTGGTGCTGCGGGTCGCGGCCGGTTGATCGGAGCGGATCGCAGTCTTCTTGTGGTCCCGCTCCCCTCGACTTCGACGGTTCCGGTCGACTTCGACAGGTACGCCTGTCGAAGTCGACCGGAACTGACGATTTCGGCGGTCGCGACGGTCCCGGAACTGCGGGGTGACGGCTCCGGGTCGGTTGGCTATTCTGGGTGCATGGGCCGGAACATCCATACGCTGCATAATTTTGAGCCGGCGGCCACCGACGATGAGGTACACGCGGCCGCCCTGCAATTCGTGCGCAAGATCAGCGGATCCACGAAGCCCTCCAACGCCAATGCCGAGGCGTTCAACCGGGCTGTCGAGGAGATCGCCCACATCTCGAGGCACCTGCTCGAGGACCTGGTGAGCACGGCTCCGCCCAAAAACCGCGAAATCGAGGCGGACAAGGCGAAGGCCCGCTCGGCGAAACGGTTCGCCGCCGCTTAACAGCTCGGCAGGGAGGTTCCGCGGGAGGCGACGAGCGGCCCGCCGTCCTGGCCCTCTCGAGCTTGCCAAACGATGAGAACGAGGGCACACTCCCCCACTGTGCGATACAGCCCCATCCGGTTGGATCGCCGTCGTCGAAGGAGCGGAGCATCATGGCCTCGGATAAGCACACACACAGCATCCACATCGACGCGCCCGTGGCGAAGGTCTTCCACTACGTCGAGGATCCGGCGCACTTCGTCGGCGCGATGCCGGAGGAGGACCACAGCACCCTGGGGGCGGTGCAACGGACGCCCGAAGGGGCGGTGGTCAGCTACGAGATCAAGTACCGCGAACTCGGCATGCACCTCACCGCCGTCGTCACCAGAGAGGAGTATGTGGTCAACGAGCGCATCGTGGACCATTCCTCGGTGGGCCCGATCTTCACCATCTCCGTCGAGGCCGACGACAGCGGAACGTCGCTCACAGCCAGCTGGGACTCCTCCACGCTGATGAAGATGATCGACGCGGTCTTCTTCCACGGGGACAGGGACATCGAGCGCGCCCTCGCCACCTACAAGCTCGAGATCGAGGCCCTGGCCTGAGCCGACCCCAACAGCGGGGTGCCCCTACTCCCTGCCGTCCTCGAGCGGGATGAGCATCGTTCGAAAGGGACCGGCAACGGCGTGGAGGTCCCAAATGCGATCGGCGACGCCGTCGATGCCATTGTCAAGCTGAAGCTGAGGAATCCCTCCCGGGATCACGAGTTGGCTGACACGGACTCCCTCACCCTCGAGTGCGTCGTGGAGCATCTCACCGTAGGCGCTCTCGGCCGGGAAGGCGACCGATGTACCTGCGAAGTCAGCGCGGGCCTTCACCGAGGTTCCGCCGTTGATCATGATGATGCTGCCGCTTCCTGCCTGCCGCATGGCCGGGAGCACCGTACGCACCGCGTGAATGAGCCCGAGAGCCGAGAACTGCAATGCCTCCAAAGCCAGTTCCGGAGTCATCTCCAGCACCGGCTTCAGGTAGTCACGCGACGGGAGCGGACTGTACTGCAACGTATTGATGGGTCCCAGCTCTGCCGCGGCACGCGCAAGGGCATCTTCAAGCGCCGCCGGTACTCGGACATCCGCAGCGTAACCACTCACGGTGAAGCCGGCGGCAGTGAGCTCCGCAGCCATGGAGTCCAGCTTCGACTGGTTCCTCGAGATCAGGGCGATTGAGAAGCCCTCGCGCCCGAACCTTCGCGCAACTGCAGCTCCGAGTCCCGGTCCAGCTCCGATGATGGCGATGACAGGCACGGTGGTCTCCTTCGAGTGATGATGTTGTGGTGTCTGGAGTGAGGTCAGATTGGACGACAGCCCTTCGGGATCACGCAGCTGAGCAAATTCGCTGACGCGAAGCAAATACTGAGAGCTCCTGCGAGAGGTAGGCGCGGGCCCCCTCCGACCTGCCCGAGCCTAGACGTTGAAACGGAAATCCACCATGTTCCGTCACCGAAAGACGCGTGGAGCCCTGTGAAGTGTGGCTAATTCAGGAAAATCATCCGGCTGAGACTGGATCCACTGAGAAAGACCGGCCTGGCGGCATCCCCGGCTGACGGATCTCCTGAGTAAGCCACACACCCACGTGTCAGATTGCGTCGCGGGAGGCTCGCCGCGAATGTCCTGCACCGGATGTTCCGTCGGGAGTGCTGGCCGCCGAGGGCGACGGATGCGGTTGAGTTCGGCTGGTACGCCTGCCGAAGTCGACCGAAACTGTCGATCTCGACGAGACTCCCCACCGCTGGCCGAGGCGGACCTGCCGCTCGGGCCAGCCCCACGCGCTACTACCGCGAGATACACGTTGAAGCGGAACTCCACCACGTCGCCGAAAGACGCGTGGAGCCCTGACAAGTGTGGCTAATTCAGGAATATCATCCGGCTGAGACTGGATCCACTGAGAAAGACGAGCCTGACGGCATCCCCGGCCGACGGATCTCCTGAGTCAGCCACACACCCACGGCGCCGGATTCTGCCGCGGGAGGCTCACCGCGAATTTTCATCCGCGCGGTGCTCCGCCGAGACGCTGCCAGCCGAGTTCGCCCTTTGCGGTCGAGATCGTCCAGCACACAGGGTGAACTGGACCGGAACTGTCGATCTCGGCCGCGAGCCGCAGAGGGCGAGCTAGACGTTGAAACGGAACTCCACCACGTCGCCGTCCTGCATGATGTATTCCTTGCCCTCGATCCGGGCCTTGCCCTTCGAGCGGGCCTCCGCCACCGAGCCGGCGTCCATCAGGTCCTCGAAGGAGAAGATCTCCGCCTTGATGAAGCCCTTCTGGAAGTCGGTGTGGATGACTCCGGCGGCCTGCGGGGCGGTCCAGCCCTTATGGATGGTCCAGGCCCGCGTTTCCTTGGGGCCCGCGGTCAGGTAGGTCTGCAGGCCGAGCGTGTCGAAGCCGATGCGGGCGAGCTGGTCGAGTCCGCTCTCGGCCTGGCCGGTCGACGCGAGCATCTCGGCGGCGTCCTCGGCGTCGAGCTCGCTGAGTTCGGACTCGAGCTTCGCGTCGAGGAACACGGCGTTGGCCGGGGCCACCAGCGCGGCCAGCACGGCGAGCTTCTCGGCATCCTGCAGCACCGCTTCGTCGACGTTGAACACGTAGATGAACGGCTTGGCGGTGAGCAGGCCCAGTTCACGGATCGGCTCGATGTCGAGCGTGGCGGACGACAATGGCGCTCCGGCGTCGAGGATCGCCTGCGCTTTGAGGGCGGTCTCCAGCACGATCGGGGGAAGCTTGCGGCCCTTGACCTCTTTCTCGAAGCGGGACACCGCCTTCTCGAGGGTCTGCAGGTCGGCGAGGATGAGCTCGGTGTTGATGGTCTCCATGTCGCCGGCCGGGTTCACGGCGCCGTCGACGTGCACCACGTCGGGGTCGGCGAAGCCACGGATGACCTGCGCGATGGCGTCGGCCTCACGGATGTTGGCGAGGAACTTGTTGCCGAGCCCCTCCCCCTCGCTGGCGCCGCGCACGATCCCGGCGATGTCGACGAAGGACACCGGGGCGGGCAGCAGGCGTTCGCTGCCGAAGACCGAGGCCAGCTTGGCCAGGCGGTGGTCGGGCAGGTTGACGATGCCCACGTTCGGCTCGATGGTGGCGAACGGGTAGTTCGCCGCGAGCACGTTGTTCTTGGTCAACGCGTTGAAGAGGGTGGACTTGCCAACATTGGGCAGTCCGACGATTGCAATAGTAAGAGCCACGAGAGTCCATCGTACCGGGTGTGTCCCCGGCCCCGTCGAGCCGACCGGGACGGGCTGTCAGCGGCCCGTGAAATGATGATGCGGTGCCAGTCAACTTCACCGCCATCGATTTCGAGACCGCCAACTCCTCCAGCGCTTCGGCGTGCTCGGTCGGGCTGGTGAAGGTTCGAGACGGAAAAGTCGTCGACAAGATCGCCTGGTTCATCAAACCGGCGGTCGGGCACGACGCTTTCCTGGCCTGGAACATCAAGATCCACGGCATCCGGCCGACGGATGTCGTGGACGCGGCCACGTGGGCCGAGCAGCTCCCCGACCTGGTCGCCTTCGCCGACGGCGACCACCTCGTCGCCCACAACGCCGGCTTCGACCTGGGAGTCATCAAGACATCCTCCACGGTCGCCGGCCTGTCGGTCCCGGACTTCAACTACGTCTGCAGCCTCCAGGTGGCCCGCCGCACCTACCATCTCGACTCGTACCGCCTGCCCGTCGCGGCGATGGCGGCCGGTTTCGAAGGCTTCGCCCACCACGACGCCCTCGCCGACGCGGAGGCCTGCGCCGCCATCATGGTGCACGCGGCCGGGCGGCACGAGGCAGACACCCTCGAAGATCTGGCCCGCATCACCGGGGTGAACATCGGCGCGATCGGGCCGGTCGCCACGAAGGAGAAGGCCGCGACGCACGGCCCGATGGCGCTCAGTTAGGTCCCTCCTCCCCTGCGCGCCGAGGCCGCGTCGAGGCCCTCCAGCCGCCGTGTCGAGGTCGTGTCGGTGGTCACTGGCAGAGTGGAGCCATGGATTCCTGGTTCCCTCTTCTCCTCGGTATTGTCATCGGCGCCCTCCTCGGCGCCCTGGTCGCGATCGTCGCCGGTCAGCGGCGCCGCGCTGCCTCAGTGAACGCTTCAGCGGGCGACGACCCGGCCGTGATCGAGGCCCGTCACCAGGTGGCGCTGGTCGAGGCGCGCTCCCGAGAGGCCGCCGTCCAATCGCTGCTCCGGGAAGAACTCGCCTCGGTGCACGCCACGGCCGACGCCCTGCGCGGGCAGGTCGTCGACGCCGGGCGGCAGTACCGCGAGCTGCTCCAACGGCAGCAGGGTGACCAGGACGCTGAGGCCGTGCGGCAGAAGCAGGAGAGCAAGGTGTTGCAGGCCCTGGCCCCGGTCAAGGAGAGCCTGCAGGACATACAGCAGAAGGTGTTCGAGCTGGAGGCCCAGCGCAGCCTGCAGCACGGCGAGTTGAGCCAACAGCTGCGGTCCGCCACAGAGTCGGAGGAACGTCTGCGCAGCACCGCGGAGGCGCTCGCGTCCGCCCTGCGCGCCAACAACACCCGCGGGGTCTGGGGCGAAACCCAGCTGCGCAGCGTGGTGGAGGCGGCGGGCCTGATCGAGCGGGTCGACTTCGACCTGCAGTCGAGCATCAACTCGGATGCCGGCGCGGGTCGCCCCGACATGGTGGTGCACCTGCCCGGGGGGAAAAACATCGCCGTCGACGCCAAAGTGCCGTTCACGGCGTTCCTGGAGGCCAGCCAGATTCCGGTCACCGCCACCGGCGCCCTGGGCGCGCAACGGGCCGCGTACATGAAGGCGCACGTCAAGGCCGTGCGCGACCACATCACCGCCCTCGGCAGTAAGGCCTACTGGCAGGGCCTGGAGGCCTCGCCGGAGATCGTGATCGCCTTCATCCCGAGCGAATCCCTCGTTTCGTCTGCGTTGGAGGCCGACCCGTCGATCATGGAGTTCGCCTTCTCCAAGCGGGTCGCCCTGGCTTCCCCCGTGACCCTGTGGTCGGTCTTGAAGACGGTGGCGTTCAGCTGGCAGCAGGATGTGCTCACCCATGACGCCAAGGTCCTGTTCGACCTCAGCCGGGAGCTCTACGCCCGCCTGGCCACCACGGCCACCCACATCGAGAAACTCGGCCGGTCGATCGAGCGCACCGTCAAGGACTACAACGGCTTCGTCGGCTCGATGGAGCGCCAGGTGCTGCCCACGGCCCGCAAGCTCAGCGCGCTGGACGAGTCGAAGGTGCTGGCGCCGCTGGTCGGCATCGAAGAGGCCCCTCGGGAGCTGGCCGCCTGGGAGTTCGTGACGGAGCTCCAGTCGGCCGAACTGGAGGCCGCCGAGAATCGCCCTTAACGCCGAGAATCGCCGTCGGAACGGCGATTCTCAGCGTATTGGGCGACACTCGGCGGCGACCTCAGCGGGTCAGCGTGCCGAGCGAGCCCCGCGCCCGGTGGCTAGAGCCACTTGGAGGCGAGGTGCTCCGCGACCACGCGGCGGGTGGTGCCCGACTTGGCGCGCAGCACAATGCTCTCGGTGCGGATGATCGGGCCCTGGCGGCGCACGCCGTCGACGAGTCCGCCATCCGTCACGCCGGTCGCCACGAAGAACGTGTTGTCACCGCTGACCATGTCATCGAGTTCGAGCAGCTTGTCCACGTCGAGCCCGGCCGCGACCGCGCCCGCGCGCTCGGCGGTATCCTTCGGTGCGAGGCGTCCCTGCATGTAGCCGCCGATCGCCTTGAGCGCGCAGGCCGTGGTGATGCCCTCGGGGCTGCCGCCGATGCCGACGCACATGTCGATCCGGGTTTCCCAGCGGGCCGCGTTGATGCCGCCGGCGACGTCGCCGTCGCTCATCAGCCGGGTGCCGGCGCCGGCGCTGCGAATCTGGTCGATCAGTTCGGCGTGGCGGGGACGGTCGAGCACCGCGATGACCATTTCGCCGACCGGCTTGCCGGTGGCTCGGGACAGCTCACGGATGTTGTCGCCGATCGGTGCGTCGAGGCTGACGACTCCGCGGCCGGCGCCGCCGGTGACGATCTTGTCCATGTAGAAGACGGATGACGCGTCGAGCATGGTGCCGCGGGAGGAGACCGCGATCACGGAAAGGGCGTTCTGGCGGCCGGCGGCGGTGAGGCTCGTGCCGTCGATCGGGTCGACCGCGATGTCGCAGTGCGGGCCGGTGCCGTTGCCGACGCGTTCACCGTTGAAGAGCATGGGGGCTTCGTCTTTTTCACCCTCGCCGATGACGATGAGGCCGTCGAAATTGACGGTGCCGAGGAAGACGCGCATGGCGTCGACGGCCGCCTTGTCGGCGGCGTTCTTGTCACCGCGACCGATGAACGGAACCGCACGGATTGCGGCAGCCTCTGTCGCTCGCACCAGCTCCATGGCCAGGTTGCGGTCGGGGTGCGTGAAATTGAGGGCGATTTCGGGGCTGTTCACAGATGGTCCTTCCCGGACGAAGAGTGCGGCAGTGGCAAGACCCATCTTTGGGCCGGCATCGGTGATACCGGTGCTGCCTCCTTCAGCCTAGCGCCCGCTCCCCGCGCACCGCCTCTTCCGGCGCTGGCACGTCCGGGTACCCATCTCGGTAGGATGAGAGAACCGAAACGGTTCAACCGAGGAGACTCAACAATGCCCATCGCTTCCCCAGACCAGTACGCCGAGATGCTCAGCAAGGCCAAGACGAAGGGGTTCGCTTACCCGGCGTTCAACGTTTCGTCCTCGCAAAGCATTAATGCTGTCCTTCAGGGCCTGACCGAATCCGGCTCAGACGGCATTATCCAGGTCACCACCGGTGGCGCAGATTATTTCGCCGGCCACACGGTCAAGAACCGCGCATCCGGTGCGCTCGCCATGGCTCACTTCGTGCAGTCCGTCGCCGACAATTATCCCGTCACCGTCGCCCTGCACACCGACCACTGCCCCAAGGGCGCCCTTGAAGACTTCGTGCTGCCGCTCATCAGCGCCTCCGAAGAAGAGGTCAAGGCCGGCCGCAACCCGATCTTCCAGTCGCACATGTGGGACGGTTCCGCCATCGCTCTCCCCGAGAACCTGGAAATCGCCAAGGACATCCTCAAGCGCACCCAGGCGATCAACGCGATCCTCGAGGTCGAGATCGGCGCCGTCGGCGGCGAAGAGGATGGCGTCGAAGGCGACATCAACGAGAACCTGTACACGACCCTCGATGACGCACTCGCCATGATCGACGCCCTCGGCATGGGCGAGAACGGCCGCTACATGGCCGCGCTCACCTTCGGCAACGTGCACGGCGTCTACAAGCCCGGCAATGTCAAGCTGCGCCCGGAGCTGCTTAAGGAGATCCAGGACGGCATCGCCGCCAAGCTCGGCACCGGCCCGAAGCCGCTCGACCTCGTCTTCCACGGCGGCTCGGGCTCAACCGACGCCGAGATCGCCGAGGCCGTCGCCAACGGCGTCGTGAAGATGAACATCGACACCGACACACAGTACGCGTTCACGCGCGCGGTTGCCGGCTACATGCTCAAGAACTACGACGCCGTGCTCAAGGTTGACGGCGAAGTCGGCAACAAGAAGGTCTACGACCCCCGCGCCTGGGGCAAAGTTGCCGAGACGGCCATGGCCGCCCGCGTGTCCGAAGCCACCCGCCAGCTCGGTTCCGCCGGCCAGTCGAACAGCTAGCACCGAATGACGATGGCCGAGAATCCCCTGTCGACTCCTTCGGGAACCCCTCCGGAGGATTCCCGGCCACGTCCCCGGTACGGCGAGCTTGCGCCCGAAGGCTGGAGTTGGACTCCCGCCCCGGATGAGCGCACGCTCCCCGCACCGGCAGTCGCACCGGCTGCCGCCCCGGCTGCCGGCCCGGGTTCCCCGGAAAAACCCGCCGGGCCCTTCCGCGGCGGCAAGACGCCGGCCTGGGACCGCCCCGTGACCCTGAGCCTGCTCGTCTTCGGGCTCCTGGCGACGATCTTCTTCATCGGTGCCCTGAGCGGGCTCCCCGACGCGTTCAAGATCCTCTACGAGCAGCGAGACCTGGGCACATACACACCGGACGACGCCATCCCGGGCCTGATCGTGGCCGGGAGCATCGCCGAAGCCCTGATCTGGCTCGCCACCGCCGTCGGCTCGATCCTGATGACGGTGCGCGGCAAGCGGGCCTTCTACCTGCCCCTGATCGGCGGGGTCGTGTCCTTCACCGTGCTCATCGTCATCGTGAGCGTGGCTCTGACCACCGACCCGACCCTGCTCAACCTGAAGCCGTAACGCTCAGCCGCTGAGCGGTTCGGCCGCCCAGACGTTCAGCCGCACGAATCGTGTGCATGACACGGTCACCGTGGATGTGACGGTCGACGCCTCCTTGCGCGCACCGGCCACCGTTCCTAGCCTGAACGCATGAACGATGAGACCGTACCGATACCGCCCGTCCTCCAACTGCGCCTGGTCGTCGAGGCGGCAGACTACGACGCCGCCGTGCGCTTCTACCGTGACGCTCTCGGCCTCACCGAGGCGGAGTCCTTCGAGGACGAGAGCGGGGCCCGCGGCATGGTCCTCGACGCCGGCCGGGCGACCCCGGAGCTGCACAATCCAGCCCAGCGGCGGATGGTCGACGATCTCGAGACCGACGGCAACCCGAGCGGGCACATCCGTGTGGCCTTCGAGGTCTCCGACGCGGCCGGCAAGACCCGGCAGCTCACGGATGCCGGCGCCGCGTTGATCGCCTCGCCGCGGGTCACCCCGTGGCAGTCACTCAACTCTCGCCTGCAGGGGCCGGCCGACCTGACCGTGACCCTCTTTCAGGAGCTGGAGTTCCAGACCGGCTGAGGGGCCCCGTCAGGCTGCCTATTCGGGCCGGCTGACCCGCCCGCCGAGCGCGCGCGCATCCGCGTTGCCGGCCAGGTCCTTGCGGAGTTCCTTGGGCAGGGAGAACAGGAGGTCCTCCTCGGCCGTCTTGACCTCCTCGACGTCGCCGTAGCCGGCTTCGGCGAGGTCGGCGAGCACCTCGTGCACGAGCTCGTCCGGAACGGATGCCCCGCTCGTCACCCCGACGGTGACGACGCCGTCGAGCCACTCCTGCTTGATCTCGCTGGCGTAGTCGATCCGGTAGGCGGCCTGGGCGCCGTACTCGAGCGCCACCTCCACCAGACGCACCGAGTTGGACGAGTTCGCGGAACCGACGACGATGACGAGGTCGGAGTCGCGGGCTACCTTCTTGATCGCTACCTGGCGGTTCTGGGTGGCGTAGCAGATGTCGTCGCTGGGCGGGTCCTGCAGATTAGGGAACCGGGCGCGCAGGCGTCGAACGGTCTCCATGGTCTCGTCCACGCTCAGGGTGGTCTGGGACAGCCAGACGACCCTGTCCGGGTCGCGCACCTCGATGGTGTCGGCCTCGTCGGGGCTGCCCACGAGCGTGGTGTGCTCCGGCGCCTCGCCGGCGGTGCCCTCGACCTCTTCGTGGCCTGCATGGCCGATCAGGAGGATCTGGAAGTCGTCGCGGGCGAACCGCACGGCCTCGCGGTGCACCTTGGTGACCAGCGGGCAGGTGGCGTCGATGGCGAGGAGTCCACGGTCGGCCGCGGCGTTCACCACGGCCGGCGAGACGCCGTGGGCGCTGAAAACGATATGGGAGCCGGCGGGCACCTCGTCGACTTCCTCGACGAAGATGGCGCCCTTCTTCTCCAGCTCGGAGACCACGTGCACGTTGTGCACGATCTGCTTGCGCACGTAGACCGGGGCCCCGTACAGCTCGAGCGCCTTCTCGACGGCGATCACGGCACGGTCCACGCCGGCGCAGTAACCGCGGGGGGCGGCCAGCAGCACCCGCTTGTGTCCGTGCACCGGGGTATCGTTGAGCCTGTTGCGTGCCCGGGGAATCCGGGGCATGCCGAGGCCGATCACAGGCGAATCCGTACTGATAGTCACGCCATCCAGTCTATGGGTGCCCGACTGCACAGTCCGTGGGAGGAACGATTGATGACGGATGCACCGCCCACCCTGGAGACCCCGTGGCCGGTCGCGCTGCTGGCCAACAAGATCCGCGGCTACATCGACCGGCTCGGCACCGCCTGGGTGGAGGGCGAGATCGTCCAGTGGGGCGCCAGCGGCGGCAACGTCTACGGCAAGCTGAAAGACCTCACCGAGGACGCCACGGTCAGCTTCACGGTCTGGTCGTCGGTGCGCGCGAAGCTCACCAGCGACTTCAAGCAGGGCGACCGTGTCATCGCCCTCGTCAAACCCAACTTCTGGGTCAAGGGCGGCACCCTCACCATGCAGGTGTTCGAGATGCGCCATGTGGGCCTGGGCGACATGCTGGAGCGGCTCGAGCGGTTGCGCAAACAGCTGGCCGGCGAGGGGCTCTTCGACGCCGCCCGCAAGAAGCCGCTGCCCTTCCTCCCCCATTGCATCGGGCTGGTCACCGGCAAAGACTCCGACGCGGAGAAAGACGTCATCCGCAACGCCCAGCTGCGCTGGCCGGCCGTCAGCTTCCACCTCGCCTACGCGGCCGTGCAGGGCGACCGCATGGTCGCCGAAGTGACAGCGGCCATCCAGAGGCTCGACGCCGACCCGGAGGTCGACGTGATCATCGTCGCCCGCGGCGGCGGCGACTTCCAGAACCTGCTCGGCTTCAGCGACGAGAGACTGGTTCGCGCGGCGGCCGCCTGCGTCACCCCACTGGTCAGCGCGATCGGGCACGAGGCCGACCGGCCGCTGCTGGACGAGGTGGCCGACCTGCGTGCCTCGACGCCCACGGATGCCGCCAAGCGCGTGGTTCCCGACGTGTCCGACGAACTGAACCGGGTACAGCAGGCCCGTGCCCGCCTCAGCAACCGGCTCACCGGCATCCTCGCTCATGAGGTCGACCGGATCGGGCAGCTCCGGTCCCGCCCCGTACTCAGCACCCCCGAGTGGCTGATCGATTCCCGCTCGGAGGACCTCACCCGTTTCGTCGCGCGCGGCACCGAGCTGGTCGGCCGGGCGGTCGAGCGCGCAGGCACCACGGTGCTCGAGCTGCGATCCCGGCTGCGCGCCCTCTCGCCCCAGGGCACCCTTGACCGCGGGTATGCCATCGTGCAGCTGGCGGACGGGCGGATCGTGCGCGCACCCGGCCAGGCGCCCGCCGGCACCGCGCTCCTGATCACCCTCGCCGAGGGGAACCTGCCCGCCACCGCGGGCGCCGCCCCGTCCGCCCCTCTCCCCTCGACTTAGAATGGAAGCCATGACCCCGGCAGCAGATGACATCACAGCCCTGAGTTACGAACAGGCCAGGGACGAACTCGTGCGCGTGGTGAACGCCCTCGAGCAGGGTTCATCGACGCTCGAAGAATCCCTCGCGCTCTGGGAGCGCGGCGAGGCCCTCGCCCGTCGCTGCGAGGAATGGCTGATCGGCGCGAAGGCCAGGCTGGACGCCGCCCGGGCCGGCCAGGCCCCGTCCGCCGCGACCGCCGGATGAGCGCCGCCAGGCGCGCTCCCCGCGTCGTCGCTGAACTCGGACGCCCCGAGACGCCGGAAGAGACGAAGAGCAGGCTGGCCGAGAATTCGCGCAAGTACCGGTCTCACAAGACCGTGAACAACCTGGTGCTGTCGCTGCTGGCCACACTCGGCACGGTGCTCGTGCTCGTGCTGCTGGTTCCGCGCAGCGAGGCTCCGATCGACCGCCCCGTCGACTTCGCCACGGTCGCCGCCCAGGCTCAGACCGGGCTCGACCAGACCCTGATCGTGCCGAAACTGCCCACCGGCTGGAAGGCGAATGCGGCCCAGTGGCGCCTCGGCGGCACCGACAGGATCCCGTCCTGGTACATCGGCCTGCTCACCCCGGGCAAGGAGTTCATCGGCCTCACCCAGGGCCTCGACGCGAACCCGAGCTGGCTCGCCGAGAAGCTGGACAACGCGCCGGTCGTCGACACCGTCACCATCAACGGGGTCACCTGGGACGTCTACCGCAACACCGCGCCGCAGCAGGATCACGGCAACTTCGATTCCGCCCTCGTGACCACCACCGCGGGCAGCACCTACGTTCTGGTCGGCACGGCCGGCGAAGACGAATTCGCGGCCCTCGCCGAGGTACTCGCCGCGCAGATCAGCACCAACACCGGAGGAACACAATGACCGGCAAATCCACTCCGGCCGAGGTCTGGAGCGACCTGCAGCGGGGCAACGACCGCTTTGTGGGGGGCGAGCCGCGGCATCCGCGCCAGGACGTCGACCGCCGTGCCGAACTCGCCTTCGTGCAGACCCCCGATGCGGCCCTGTTCGGGTGCAGCGACTCGAGACTGGCCGCCGAGATCATCTTCGACAAGGGTCTGGGCGACCTGTTCGTCGTGCGGAACGCCGGCCAGGTCATCTCCGACTCCGTGCTCGGCTCGCTCGAATACGCCGTCGCCGTGCTGGAGGTGCCGCTGATCCTCGTGCTCGGACACGACGGCTGCGGCGCCGTGCGGGCCGCGATCGATTCGCAGTCCGCCGACGCGGTCGCCCTGCCCGTGCACATCACGAAGATCATCGAGAAGATCGTGCCCGCCGTGCGCCGCGTCAGCGGGGCGACGGATGCGACGCCGATCGACCCGGATCACGTCGACGCCCTCGCGGTGGGTCGCGAGCACCTGCGCGACACCGTTGCCGAACTGCTGGAGCGCTCGGAGGTGATCAGCGCCGCCGTCGCAGAAGGTACATTGGCTATCGTCGGGGCTAATTACCGGCTGCTCGAAGGCCGTGCCGTGCCCGACATCGTCGTCGGCGTGGTCTAGGTCGACGTGTCCAGCCGCGCTCCGGCGCGCATTGTGGCGTTCCGCCGGCCTGCCGGCGTCGCTCACATTTTACGAACTGCAGTTTCCCCAACCGAAAGGTAATACACACAGTGGTGGACAAGACCGTTGAAGCCGACTACCGGATCGAACACGACACGATGGGCGCGGTCCGGGTTCCGGCCGCCGCCCTCTACGGGGCCCAGACGCAGCGCGCCGTGGAGAATTTCCCGATCTCCGGCTCCGTGCTGGAGTCGGCCCAGATCGGCGCGCTGGCCCGGATCAAGAAGTCCGCCGCCCTGGCCAACGCGCAGCTCGGCGTGCTCGACGGCGACATCGCCAACGCGATCGCCGCGGCGGCCGACGAGGTCATCACCGGCCGCTACGACTCCGAATTCCCGATCGACGTCTACCAGACCGGCAGCGGCACCTCCTCGAACATGAACATGAACGAGGTCCTCGCGACCCTCGCGACCCGGAGCCTCGGCCGCCCGGTGCACCCGAACGACCACGTGAACGCGTCCCAGTCCTCGAACGACGTCTTCCCGACATCCGTGCACCTGGCGGTCACTAGCGCGCTCATCGACGAGCTGATTCCCGCCCTCGACCACCTGGCCGTGTCACTCGAGGCCAAGGCCGAGCTGTGGGTCGGCGCCGTTAAGGCCGGCCGCACCCACCTGATGGACGCCACCCCGGTCACCCTCGGCCAGGAGTTCGGCGGCTACGCGCGCCAGATGCGCCTCGGCATCGAGCGCGTGCGCTCCGCCCTCCCCCGCGTCGCGGAGGTCCCCCTCGGCGGCACCGCCGTCGGCACCGGCATCAACACGCCGGCCGGGTTCCCGCAGCTCGTGATCGAGCTTCTGGTCGAGGAGACGGAGCTGCCGGTCACGGAAGCACGCGACCACTTCGAGGCGCAGGCCAACCGTGACGGCCTCGTCGACGCATCCGGCGCCCTGCGCACCATCGCGGTCAGCCTGACCAAGATCTGCAACGACCTGCGCTGGATGGGCTCGGGCCCAAACACCGGCTTCGCCGAGTTGAACATCCCCGACCTGCAGCCCGGTTCCTCGATCATGCCCGGCAAGGTCAACCCGGTCATCCCCGAGGCCGTGCTGATGGTCTGCTCGCGGGTCATCGGCAACGACGCCACCATCGCCTGGTCCGGCGCGTCCGGGTCGTTCGAGCTGAACGTCGCCATCCCGGTGATGGGCACCGCACTGCTCGAGTCGATCCGGCTGCTCTCGAACGCGACCCGCGCGCTGGCGGACAAGACCGTCGACGGCCTGACCGCGAACGTGGAGCGCGCCCGCGCGCTGGCCGAGTCGTCCCCCGCGATCGTCACCCCACTGAACCGGGTGATCGGCTACGAGGCCGCCGCCAAGGTCGCCAAGCACGCCGTGGCCGAGGGGCTGACCGTGCGCGAGTCCGTGATCGCCCTCGGTTTCGTCGAGCGCGGCGAGGTCACCCTCGAGCAGCTCGACACGGCGCTCGACGTGCTCAGCATGACCCGTCCGCCCCAGGCCCGGTAGCCCGCCCCGAGCGCCCGGCACCTCCGCCGCTCGCGCAGTCACCAATTCGACGGAGATTTTGCTCCCAGAAGTCTGTTTTCGGTCCGAAAACGGGTTTTGGGGCAAAATCTCCGTCGAATTCGTTGGGGCTAGGCGATCTCGTTGCCCTCGAGCATCTCGGTGACCAGGGCCGCGATCGCGCTCCGCTCGGAGCGGGTCAGGGTCATGTGGGCGAAGAGCGGATGCCCCTTGAGCGTCTCGATCACGGAAGCCACCCCGTCGAACCGGCCGACCCGCAGGTTGTCCCGCTGCGCCACGTCATGGGTCAGCACCACCCGGGAGTTCGTGCCGATCCGGCTCAGCACGGTCAGCAGCACATTGCGTTCGAGGGACTGCGCCTCGTCGACGATGACGAAGGCGTCGTGCAGCGACCGGCCACGGATGTGGGTGAGCGGCAACACCTCGAGGATGCCACGGTCGATGACCTCCTCCAGCACGTTCTCCGAGACGATCGCCCCGAGCGTGTCGAAGACCGCCTGCGCCCACGGGCTCATCTTCTCGTTCGCGTCGCCCGGCAGGTAGCCCAGCTCCTGGCCGCCCACCGCGTAGAGGGGGCGGAAGACCATGATCTTGCGGTGCTGCTGGCGCTCCAGCACCGCTTCGAGCCCGGCGCAGAGGGCGAGCGCCGACTTCCCCGTCCCGGCTCGACCTCCCAGCGACAGGATCCCGATCTCCGGGTCGAGGAGCAGATCGATGGCGAGCCGCTGCTCCGCCGACCGGCCCTTGAGCCCGAAGACGTCGCGGTCGCCGCGGACGAGCTTCATCTGGCCGCTGCCGGTGACCCGGCCGAGGGCCGAGCCCCGGTCGGAGTGGATGACGAGCCCGGTGTTGATCGGCATGTCCTGCACGAGGCGGGTGTGCATGACCTCGTTCTCGTAGAGTTCGTTGATCTGGTTGGAGCCGAGCGTGATCTCATCCATCCCGGTCCAGCCCGAGTCCACGGCCAGCTCGTGGCGGTACTCGTCCGCCATCAGGCCGATCGAGGCGGCCTTCACCCGCAGGGGAAGGTCCTTGGAGACCACGGTCACGTTCAGCCCGTCATTGGCGAGGTTCAGGGCCACCGCGAGGATGCGGGAGTCGTTGTCGCCCAGTTGCAGCCCGGAGGGCAGCACCGACATGTTGGAGTGGTTCAGCTCCACCCGGAGGCTGCCGCCCTCACCGACCGGGATCGGGAAGTCGAGCCGTTCGTGCTTGATCCGGAGCTCGTCGAGCAGCCGCAGCGCCTGGCGGGCGAAGTACCCGATCTCCGGGTCGTTGCGCTTGGCCTCGAGTTCCGCGATGACCACCACGGGGAGCACGACGGAGTGCTCGGCGAAACGGAAGATCGCCTTGGGATCCGAGAGCAGAACCGAGGTGTCCAGCACATACGTGCACTGCGCCTGTTCGGCCTCAGCCGAGGCCGCCCGGTTCGAACCCGCATTGTCAACCTGATTAGCGGTCACAATCACTCCCACCCCGCGCCCCCGGGGGCGCAGATTGTGTCGGCGAGAGGCCACAGGGTTATCGAGCCGTACTTATGTGGCCGTCTCGACCAGGCAGTATGCCTGATGAGGATGACGTTAGTGAGCGCGGCCCGGCAAGGGAAGAGCGACACGCCCATTGAGACCGTAC
Source organism: Cryobacterium sp. TmT2-59 (assembly GCF_004403545.1). Taxonomy (NCBI): domain Bacteria; kingdom Bacillati; phylum Actinomycetota; class Actinomycetes; order Micrococcales; family Microbacteriaceae; genus Cryobacterium; species Cryobacterium sp. TmT2-59. The sequence goes on from NZ_SOGM01000103.1 coordinate 32,394, forward strand.
GTTAACCCGCCCGCAGTCAGCAGGTCATCCGTCAGCACGTCAGCGGTCAGTAGGTCACCGCGGTGGCATACGAGGTCAGTGCCCCGCGCAGCATATCTACCGTGTCGACGCTCAGGGCCGCGTGGACGCTGAGCCGCACGGTGCCCTGGCGGGCGGTCGCGGTGACCCCGTGGTTGTGCAGGGCGGCGCTGAGCAGGGTGAACTGGCTCGCGGGCGGTTCCAGCACCACGATCCCCGCACGTTCGCGTTCGTCCCGGGAGGACGCCACGGGCACGGCGAATTCGTCGGCGAGGTCGATGAGTGTGGACACGTTCACGGCGACCGCCGCTTCAATCGAACGGATGCCCACCTCCGCCACCTCTTCGAGGGCGGTCGCGAACCGCGCCTGCGCGATCGGGTCGGGGTTGCTGACCCGGAAGGCGTTCGCGCCGCGGCTCGGGGGCAGGATCTCGTCCCACGGCTCGGCCGTGTCGGTGCCGGCGAAACCGGAGAACACCGGGATCAGCCGTTCGATCGCGCGGTCGCTGAGGGCCAGGAACCCGGTGCCCCAGCCGGCCCTGGCCCATTTCTGTCCGCCCGAGGCGACGACATCCGCGACCTCGTACGGGACATCCGTGATTCCGAACCCCTGAATGGCGTCGACGATGAGCAGGCGGTCGCCGATGACCTGACGGATGCCGTCCAGGTCGACGCGGTACCCGGTGCGGGAGTCGACCAGGCAGACCGCCACCGCGGCGGTGGCCGGGGTGAGTTGTTCCCTGATCTCCCCGGGGGTCACCCGGCCGTGCTCGGTCTCCAGCCAGAGCGGGGTCACCACCCGCAGCGCCTCGGCCGCACGCGCGGCGGCGAAGGGGACCGTGGGGAAATCCCCGGGCGAGAGCAGCACTCCCCCGGTCAGGCCGAACATGGCCTGCATGATCCCGGTGGTGGTGTTGGGCTCGGAGACGACCTGGTCGGCGCGGAAGCCGGTGGCCGCGGCGACCGCGGCACGCAACCGTTCATCCTGGGTCCGGAAGTGGTCCAGGCTGCCGTATCGGGCGCGGGAGAGGACATCCGTCTGGCCGAGCGTCTCGCTCACCACGCCGGCGGACAGCGGCCCCACCCTGGCATAGTCCAGGTACCCGGGCTCCTCGAGGAACCCCGCCGTGAACCGTTCGATGGAGCTCATGGGGTCTCCTACCCGCCGAACCGGCGCTGGCGTTTGGCGAAGTCACGCAGGGCACGCAGGAAGTCGACCTGCCGGAGGTCCGGGCCGAGGGCTTCCACGAAGTAGAACTCGCTGTGGGCGCTCTGCCACAGCATGAAGTCGCTGATCCGCTGCTCGCCCGAGGTGCGGATCACCAGGTCGGGGTCGGGCTGGCCGCCCGTGTAGAGGTGCTGGCCGATCAATTCGGGGGTGAGCGTTTCCGCCAGGTTCTCGAGCGACCCGCCGCTCGCGTGGTGGGCGCCCACAATGCTGCGCATGGCGTCGGTGATTTCGGTGCGCCCGCCGTAGCCGACGGCGAGGTTGATGTGCAGGCCCTTCTTGCGTGCCGTCCGCGCCTCCGCGGCGTCCAGGGCCGCGATCAGCGGTTCCGGCAGGCCGGCCTTGGACCCGACCTGCTGCACCCGCCAGTCCCGGTAGCGGGAGAGCTCCTCCGCGAGCTTGGCGATGATCTTCGTCAGCTCGGTGAGCTCCTCGCTCGGCCGGTTGGTGAGGTTGTCGGAGGACAACAGGTAGAGCGTGACCACGGAGATCCCGAGGTCGTCACACCATTTGAGGAACTCGCGCATCTTGGCGGCGCCGGCCCGGTGCCCGTGGGCGGCGGAATCGAAGCCGAGTTGCTTGGCCCACCGACGGTTGCCGTCGATGATCATGGCCACGTGATCGGGCAGCACCTCCGGGGTCAGTCCGCGTCGGAGTCGGCGCTGGTACACCCCGTAGAGGATGCCGCGCGCTATTGGAATGTCCCGCTTCTGCACACATCGACGCTAGCCCACTCGGGGCCGTTGCGTACCGCTCCGGGCATGAAGCCTGCCGTATTCTTGCCTCATGGCCACACCAGATGACATCCCCAACCTGCCGTTTCTCGAGGATGACACCCCTCAGCCGGTGGACGTCAGACCCACCTGGCGCGGCTGGATCCACGCCGGCACGTTCCCGGTGACGATCGTCGCGGGCATCATCCTGCTGCTGGCCGCCGATGGCGCCGCGGCCCGGTGGAGCTCGCTCGTGTTCGTGCTCAGTTCCATGCTGCTGTTCGGCAATTCGGCGCTGTACCACCGGTTCGACTGGCAGCCCCGCACGAAGGTGATCCTGAAGCGGATCGACCACGCCAACATCTTCCTGCTGATCGCGGGCTCCTACACGCCGATCGCGGTGCTGGCGCTGCCGCCGGAGAAGTCCACGCTGCTGCTGTCGCTGGTCTGGGGCGGGGCGATCCTGGGGATCGCCTTCCGGGTGTTCTGGATCCATGCCCCGCGCTGGCTGTACGTTCCGCTGTATCTGGCGCTCGGCTGGGGCGCGCTGATGTTCATCGTGGACTTCTTCCAGGCCAATGCCGCGATGATGACCCTGATCATGATCGGCGGGCTCTGCTATTCCGTGGGCGCCGTGGTCTACGGACTCAAGAAGCCCAACCCGGTCCCGGGCGTGTTCGGGTTCCACGAGATCTTCCACACCCTGACCGTCGTGGCGTTCCTCTGCCATTGGGTGGCCATCCTGATCATCGCCACCCACCCGCTCTACCCCTAAGGGTGCGGACCTGACCCTGCCGGGCTATCCCTGCGGGCGGCCCTGGTCCGGTGAACCGGCCTCGGCCGCGGCATTGGCGGCCATCTCCGCCGCCAGACGTTCCTGGATCTCGGCCCGGTAGGTGTTGCGACGGATGCGGCGGGCCATGTCGATCGCCAGCAGCACCGTGCCGGCAGCGACCACCGCGATCGCCACGAAGCCGGCCGGCCCCGGCGTCACGGTCGTGGGGTCGAACTCGGGCGGCGGCGTCGCGGCGAGCACGAACGAGACCACGGGGCTCAGGAAAACGGCGCTCATGCGTCTTCCCGCACTCCGGCAAAGAGATCGGATTCAGGTATCACGGTGTCCACTTTCGATTCGACGAGCTGGAAGTCCTCGTACGGCCAGGCCTCTCGGATGAGGTCGTTCGGCCAGAAGAAGAAGCTGCTTTTGGGGGAAACCTGGCTGGCGTGGGCGCGGAGCGCCGCGTCCCGCACCTCCAGGAAGTCGCCGACGTTCACATGGGTCGTCGCCAGTTTCGGGTAGTCCTTCATCCAGTCCCGCGCGGCGCCCAGCGGCTCCAGCACGGGCGAGTCGGGTTCCTTGACGCTCAGTTCGAGGAGCATGGCGTCGATCCGCTCGAGGTTGAAGATGCGGTCGAAATAGAGCTTGTCGACCTGCCAGGGCTCACCGGCGTCCGGGTACCGGGCCGGGTCGGCGGCGGCCCGGTAGGCCTCCATCGACACGTCGTGGCAGCGGATGTGGTCCGGATGCGGGTAGCCGCCGTTCTCGTCGTACGTGATCAGTACCTGCGGCTTGAATTCACGGATCAACCGCACGACCGGTTCGGCCGAGATCTCGACCGGGATCGAGGCGAACGAATTCGTCGGCACCGAGCCGTCGTCGTTCATCCCGGAGTCCTCGTAGCCGAGCCACCGGTGCTGCACGCCGAGTGCCCGCTGGGCCTCCTTCATCTCCAGCCGGCGCAGGCCGGCGAGGTCGCGCTCCGCCATCGGGTGCCCGACGAGGGCTTCGTTCAGGATGCTCCCCCGTTCGCCGCCGGTGCAGCTGAGCACCATCACCTCGGCGCCCCGGCTCCGGTAGTAGGCGTAGGTCGCAGCGCCCTTGCTCGACTCGTCGTCGGGATGGGCGTGCACCGCCAAGAGTCGCAGCGTCATGAAACTCCTCAGAAATGCCAGATAACCTTGGTACTAAGACTAATCGTTGATCCGTGAGTGTGGAGTCTGAGTGGCCGTGAGCAACAACCTCGACACGCGCTACGGGCGCGCCGCGAACCGGGGCATCCGGGACCGCCGTGTGCTGTGGACCGTCGCCGGAACCCTCGCTGTCGTCCTCGTCGCTTGGGTGGTCTGGGTGGGGCTCGGCGCGTCCAAACCCCTGATCGAGACCCGGGACATCGGTCACAGCATCGTCGACGAGAACGGCGTCAGCATCACGTTCGAGGCGTCGATCCCGGTCGGCCGGAGCGCCGCCTGCGCCGTGCAGGCCCTGAACGAGAGCTTCACGGTCGTCGGCTGGAAAGTGATCGACGTACCGGCGAGCACCGTCTATTCCCGGTCGTTCACGACGGATGTCCGCACCACCGAGCAGAGCAACACGGGATTGATTTACCGCTGCTGGCTGACCTAGACTGAGGGTTCGCCCTGACGGTCAACGTCGGGGCGTCCGTCATATAATTGCAGTTTGACCTGCACAGTCTGATCCGCGCGGTTTCATCCGCGTTCATCCGCGCAGACGTATCTGCGAATGGCGGGATCATTGCGCGGGCACCACACGAGCACGAGGAGGGGACCACCATGACTACCGAGACCACTGTCACCTGGCTGACGCAGGAGGCCTACGACCGCCTCGCTGCCGAGCTGGAGACGATGAGCACCGTCGGCCGCGTGGAGATCGCGAAGAAGATCGAATCTGCGCGCGAAGAGGGTGACCTCAAGGAGAATTCCGGCTACCACGCCGCCAAGGACGAGCAGGGCAAAATGGAGGCGCGCATCCGCACGCTGGTCCTGCTACTGCGCAACGCCGAGGTCGGCCACGCCCCCGAGAGCAAGGGCGTCGTCGAACCGGGCACGGTCATCACCGCCACGATCGCCGGCGAGGAGAACCGCTTCCTGATCGGCAGCCGCGAGATCGCCGGGGACAGCGACCTCGACGTCTTCAGCGAGCAGAGCCCGCTCGGCGCGGCGATCCTCGGCCTCAAGGTCGGCGCGAAGACGTCGTACATCACCCCGACCGGCAAGGACATCGCCGTCGAGATCTTCCTCGTGGAGACCTGGACCGGCAACTAGCCGAACCGCTCCCCGCACCCGATTGGCCCCGCCGGCAGGCGGGGCCCATCGCTCGTTAACCCGTCCGGCCCCGAACCAATTCGACGGAGATACCGCTGTAAAAAAGCGTTTTCAGCCGGTTTGGGGCCTATCCGGGCAAAATCTCCGTCGAATTGGTTCCACGCCGAGACGGGAGGAGTCGAGACGGGAGGAGTCGAGACGGGAGGAGTCGAGACGGGAGGAGTCGAGGCGGTGGGAGTGGCCGGGCGGTCCGGCTAGTCGAACTGGGGGTCGTAGCCGGCCGCGCGCAGCACGTCGACGACGAGCTGCCGGTGGTCCGGTCCCCGGGTCTCCACGCTGACGTCCAGCTCGACTTCGCTGATCTGCAGCCCGACCCCGTGGCGGGTGTGCAGCACCTCGATCACGTTGGCGTGCGCCTCGGCGAGCAGCTCGGAGATGCGGGCCAGCTGCCCCGGCCGGTCCGGCAGCATGATGCGCAGGGTCAGATAGCGCCCGGATGCCGACAGGCCGTGACTGATCACGCGCTGCATCAGCAGCGGGTCGATGTTGCCCCCGCTGAGGATCGCGACCGTGGGGCCCGACGCGGTGACCTTGCCGGCCAGGATGGCCGCGACCGCCACCGCGCCGGCCGGTTCGACCACGAGCTTCGCCCGCTCGAGCAGCACCAGGAGCGCCCGGGCGATGTCGTCCTCGCTGACGGTGACGATCTCGTCCACGGTGTCGCGCACGATCTCGAAATTGAGCAGGCCCGGCTTGGCCACGGCGATGCCGTCGGCGATGGTCGGCGTGATGGTGATCTCCAGGGCCCGGCCGGCCTCGAGGGAGGGCGGGTAGGCCGCCGCGTTCTCGGCCTGCACCCCGATCACCCGGATCCGGCGGCCGTCCCGGAGCGCGCGCTGCTTGAGCGCGCTGGCCACGCCGGAGATGAGACCGCCGCCGCCGATGGGGACGATCACGGTCTCGAGGTCGGGAACCTGATCGAGGATTTCCAGGCCCAGCGTGCCCTGGCCGGTGACGACATCCGGGTGGTCGAACGGCGGGATCAGGATCGCGCCGGTCTCCTCGGCGTAGGTGGCCGCGGCGAGGAGCGGCTCGGCCACCGTGTTGCCGCGCAGGATGACGTGCGCGCCGTAGTCGCGGGTCGCCTGCAGCTTGGGCAGCGCCACGCCCACGGGCATGAAGATGGTGGCCTTGATGCCCAGCTCCCGGGCCGCGAAGGCGACGCCCTGAGCGTGGTTGCCGGCCGACGCCGCCACCACGCCGCGCTGCTTCTCCTCGTCGGTCAGCTTCGAGAGGCGGTTGTAGGCGCCGCGGATCTTGTAGGAGCCGGTGCGCTGCAGGTTCTCGCATTTGAGCAGGACCGGTGCGCCCAGGACCTCGGACAGGTAGCGGGAGGTTTCCATCGGGGTCACGGCGGTGACCCGGGCGACGACGGCACGGGCGGACTCGAAGTCGGCCAGGGTCGGTCCGACGAGGGAGGCGTTAGTCATGGGTGGCACTTTTCTCGATGCGGTAGCCGGTTCGGCGGAATCCGGGGCGTTGCGGAACGGTCTGCCAGAGCGGGGAACGGGCGACGGGGACCGTCGTGGGCGGTACGTCCCGCCAGACTCCGCTGTTGATGTAGGTGATCATGACGTTGAGCACGGCCGCGACCGGCACTGCGAAGAGCGCCCCGGCGATGCCGGCGAGCAGTGATCCCGCGGCGACCGCGAGCACGACGCCGAGCGGATGCACCTTGACCGCGGTTCCCATGATTAGCGGCTGCAGGACATGCCCCTCGACCTGCTGCACCAACAGCACCACCCCGAGCATCAGCAGGGCCACCACCCAGCCGTTGAAGATCAGGGCGATGACGACCGCCACGGCTCCGGCGGCGACGGCTCCGATGATGGGGATGAAGGAGCCGAGGAAGACCAGCACGCCGATCGGGATGGCCAGGGGCACGCCGAGCAGCGCCGCCCCGACGCCGATGCCGACCGCGTCGATGGAGGCCACCAGGATCTGCACCTTCGCGAAGTTGCCCAGGGCCGCCCAACCGACCGTTCCCGCGCCGTCCACGGCCGCCCGGGCCCGCTGCGGGAAGATGCGCACGACCCAGGCCCAGATCCCCCTGCCGTCGATCAAGATGAACAGGAGGCTGAACAGGGCCAGCAGCAGCCCGGTCAGGAGATGCCCCAGCGAGGATCCCACGGTCAGGGCCCCGCTCACGAAGACCTGGCTGTCAGCCTGGACGGCCTTCCACACCTGCTGCAGGAACGCGTTCAGCTCGGGTTCGGTCAGCTGCAACGGGGAGGCCAGGAGCACGGCCTTCAGGCTCTGGTAGGAGGCGGCGACCCGGTCGTTCAGGCCGACCGTGCCGACGGCGATCTGGGTCACAGCCAGCGTGATCAGCCCGGCGACGACCGCGAGGGTGCCGAGAAGGGCCGCCGCGACGGCCAGGCCCCTGGGCCACCGATGACGCACCAGGAAGCCGACGAGGGGCACGAGGAGCGCGGATACCAGCACGGCCACGAGCACCGGGATGACGATCAGCCGCAGCTGGATGACGATGAAGATGAACACCGCGATCGCGGCGGTGAGCGCGAGCAGGCGCCACGACCAGGCGGCGGCCAGACGCAGACCGGGCGGAAGGTTCTCGTCGACGCCGTTCGGGACCGTGCCGTTCGGGACCGTGCCGTTGGGGGCCTCGGCGGTCGGGACCTGGGTCCGGATCGAAGCCGGCACCCGGCGGCGTCCCCGCGCACCGAACAACCTGCCACGGGCCGGGTTTGTCTCGGATTCAGTCACGGCATCATTCTAGGCAGTCACACGTGCCGGGTCAGGCATGTTCCGCCGTTTCCGGGCCGGGGTCAGGCCTCCGGCCGCACCGTTTCCACCGACACCGGCACCCCCGTGAACCGCACCCCGATTCGGTCTCCCTTCGACGGATGCAGCCGGGCACCGTGCTGCACGAACACGAGCGTCCCGTCATCCAGCCGCACGGTCGTGCGGCGCAGCGAACCGTGGAAGCTGGTGGACAGCACCTGGCCCCGCGCGTCATCCTCGGTCAGTTCGAGATCGGTCAGTTCAAGGTCCTCGGGGCGCACCGAGACCAGCACGTCGCCGTCGGGGTGCGAGGGATCGACCAGCGGCAGCACCGCGCCCTGCACGCGGGCGAAGCCGTGACGCACCTCCCCGGCGAGCCGGTTGCTCAGCCCCACGAAATCGGCGATGAACGGCGAGGCGGGCCGGGTGTAGAGCTCCTCGGGCGTGCCGACCTGCTCGACCAATCCGTCCCGCATCACGGCCACCCGGTCGGCGACGGCGAGCGCCTCATCCTGGTCGTGGGTGACGAACAGGGTGGTGATTCCCAGTTCGGTCTGGATCCGCCGGATCTCCTCGCGCAGCTGCACGCGCACCTTGGCGTCGAGGGCGGACAGCGGCTCGTCCAGGAGGAGCACGCGCGGCCGGGTGACGAGGGCGCGGGCCAGGGCCACCCGCTGCTGCTGCCCGCCGGACAGCTGGTGGGCGAAGCGGTCGTAGTGGGCGTCCAGGCCCACCAGCGCCAGCGCCTCGGCGGCACGGCTGCGACGTTCCTCGCCCCGGACCTTGCGCATCCGCAGCCCGAACTCGACGTTCTCCCCGGCGCTGAGGTGCGGGAACAGGGAGTACGACTGGAACACCATCCCCATGTCGCGCCGACTCGTCGCCATCCGGGACACGTCGGTGCCGTCGATCAGGATGCTGCCGGCATCCGTGGATTCCAGGCCGGCGAGCACCCGGAGCGCCGTGGTCTTGCCGCTCCCGCTCGGACCGAGCAGGGCCACGAACTCCCCTGCGTGCAGCGTGAGATCGAAACCGGCCAGTGCCCGGTGGCCGGCGAATTCCTTGACGACCCCGGAGAATTCGACGACCGCGCCCGGCCGGGGGCGGCTCTCCGCCTGTGTCCGGGGCCGGGTCTCCGCCTGGATCGTGGGCTGGGTCTGAGGCTGGATCATGGCTGACCTCCGGGGGTTGGTCGACGTACGGGGCGCGTGCGGACCGCGCCCAGCCGCCCGATGACGAGCAGGAGCACGAAGGCGAACCCGAGTGCGAGCAGGGACAGGATGACGGCCGTGTACGGGTCGGCCTTGCTGACGACCACGAGCGCCGTCTGCAGGGTGATGCGGTTGAGCAGGGACGCGATGGTGAACTCGCCGAGCACCACCGCGATCGCGATGAAGGCCCCGGCCAGGATGCCCCGGCGGAGGTTGGGCACGAGCACACGCAGGAGCACGCTGCCCCACCCGGCGCCCAGGGTGCGGGCCGCCTCGCTCAGTGTGCGCACGTCCACGCCGTCGAGGTTCGACTGGATGGCCCGATAGGCGAACGGGAGCACCGTGATGCCGTAGGCGAAGGCGAGGGTCCAGACGCCGCTGCCGACGATCCCCGCGATCACCGAATACACGGGCGCCAGCCCGACGACGAGCACGATCGCGGGGATGCTGATCGGCAGGATGCAGACGAATTCGATCAGCCGCCGCAACCGTGGGAAGCGGAGGTGCACGAGCAGCAGGGTGGGCACGAGCAGCAGGAGCACGATCAAGACCGTGCCCAGGGCCAGCCCGACCGAGTTGCCCAGGGCGGTCAGCACCGGCCGGTACTGACCGCTGGCTCCGCCGGCGAAGAGTGCGCTCCAGCGGCTGAAGTCGTGTCCCCCGCCGAGGCCTTTGCGCAGCGTGAATTCGACCATCGCCACGATCGGCACGGCGAAGACCAGGCCGATCACGCCCAGGATCGCCGTTCGGACCGGGCGGGACGGGGCGTGCGCCACGGCGGGAGCCGCCGGCCGGCCGCTCGAAAGTTCGGAGCGGTTCATCGCTGCCACCTGGCCGCGCGGGCCTGCAGCGCCGAGTACCCGAACATGACCAGGCCCATGACCACGACCATCCCGAGTGCCAGCGCGCCGGCGAGGTTCTCCCGGCCCAGCAGGGTCTCGCTGGTCAGGGCGGATCGGATCTGCAACGGCACGATCTGCGAACCCTGGCTGGTGAGGGCCGCGGCGGTCGCATAGGACGAGAACGCGTTCGCGAAGAGCAGCAGCAGGCTGCCCAGGAAGGAGGGGGCGAGGATGGGCAGCGCGATGCGCAGCCAGTAGGTGGACCGGCTGCCGCCGAGCGTGGCGTTCGCCTCGGCCCAGGTGGGCTTCAGCGCCTGCAAGGCCGGCATGAAGGTGATGATCATCAACGGCACCTGGAAGTAGATATAGGGCAGCACCAGGCCTGGCATCTCGTAGAGCCAGACCCCGTCCGCGAAGATGTCGACGCCGAAGCTGTCGCGCAGGACCACGGTGACCATGCCCTGGATGCCGATGGTCGCGATGAACGCGAAGGCCAGCATGACGCCGCCGAACTGGGCCAGCACGCCGCTGAGGGAATCCACCACGGCACGCAGGGGGCCGCCGCTGGGGGCGCCCAGCAGCGCGTAGCAGGCCGCGGCGCCGACGGTGGCGCCGATCACCGCCGTCAGAGCGGACAGCCAGAAGGAGTTGAAGAACGCGCCGAGGACGACCGGGTCGCCGAGGGCGGCCACGGTGGCCAGAGTGAACGCGCCGTCCTGGTCGACGAAGCCGGTGCCCACCGCGATGACCGTGGGCACCACCAGGAAGAGCAGCACATACGCCGCGAACGGCAGCAGCCCGAAGGCCGCTGCCGGCGGGCGTCGTCTAGCGGACAGCAGCCGCCCACTTCTCGCCGAGCAGTGCGGCTCCCGTGGCGCTCTGGTCCTCGGTCGGCACGACGGTCTCCGCCGGTGCGGCGGGGAGGGCGTCGAAGAGGGCGGAATCGATGGTGCCGGCCTCGGCCATGGCCTCGGCTCGCACCGGGCGGGCCCCGCCGGCCAGCCAAAGGTTCTGCCCCTCGTCGCTGTAGAGGAACTCCTGCCAGAGCCTGGCGGCTGCCGGGTGCGGGGCATCCTTGCTGACGGCCTGGTTGTAGTACCCGGCGTAGCCGGTGCCGGGGAAGACGACGACCTTCCAGTTGCGCTCCCCCTTCAGCTTGGTGCCGTAACCCACGTTGAGGTAGTCCCAGTCGAGCACCACCGGGGTCTCGCCCGAGGCGATGGTGGCCGGGGTCGGGTCGATCTTGACGAAGTTGCCGGCCGTGTTGAGCTTGGCGAAGAAGTCGACGCCGGGCTGGAAGTCGTCGACCGTGCCGCCGTTCTGCACGGCGGCCATCCCGACGGCGGCGAACGCCGCACCGGCCTGGGTCGGGTCGCCGTTGATAGCGACCTTGCCCTTGTACTGGCTGCCGAGCAGGTCATCCAGCTTCTTCGGTGCCGGGACCACGTCCGGGTCGTAGCCGACGGCCATGTATCCGCCGTAGTCGCCGGTGTAGAGGCCGCTGGCCTCCTTGAGCGCATCCGGGATGTCGGCCCAGGTGGCGACCTGATACGGCGCGAACCGGTCGGTGCTCGACAGGGCGACGGCCAGGCCCAGGTCGAACACGTCGGGGGCGGTGTCCTGGCCCTTGAGGTTGTCGGCCGCCTGGATCTCCTCGGCGCTGGAACCGTCGGGCGAGGCCTCGGTGATGGCGATCCCCGGGTACTTCTTCGCGAACGCGTCGAGCACGGCGCCGTAGTTGGCCCAGTCGCGCGGCAGGGCGATGACGTTCAGGGCGCCCTCGGCCTGGGCTGCGTCCTCCAGCGCGGTCAGGTCGCCGAAAGCGGTGAGGCTGGTGGCGGTGGCGGCGTCGACCGCGCCGGCCGCCGGGGTGCCGCCCGCGGCCGATCCGCTGCACGCCGCCAGGCTGAGGGCGAGTGCGGCCGCGGCCAGGGTGGTGGCCAGGGTTCGGGTGCTGAACAATTTTCCTCCGTCGGACCAGGGCCCGGCCGCTCACGCGTCAGCGCGGGCCGTTCGTAACCGGGTAACTGGTCACCGCGAGACTAGGAGCGGAATTCGACCGGCAGGCGGCACCGACCTGAACGCCGCGTGAATGACGCATGACGGATGCCGGTGGGCGCCCGCGCCGACAGCGCGCCCGGTGCCGCTAGGGTCGGACTGTGCTCCAGACCGTCTCCCCCGCCCTCGCCCGCCGGATCGCGCTCGGCGCGCAGGGTTTCGGCCGGCGCTCGGGCGTGACTCCGGGCATCCGTCAGCTGGACGCCCTCGTGAACCGGCTGGAGCTGCTGCAGATCGACTCGGTGAACGTGTTCGAGCGCAGCCACTACCTGCCGGCGTTCAGCCGTCTCGCGGGGAGCGCCGGGCGTTCACGGTTCGAGCGGGTGTACGGGCTGCCGGAGCAGATCTTCCCGGCCGAGCTGCTCGGCCGAAGGGTCGAACCGGCCGACGCGCACCGGGAGCTGGTGCGCCGGGCGGCGCGCGCCCACGGCATCGGCACGGCGAACGATTTCGCCGACTACTTCCGGTTGAAGAGCGCACCGACGCTGGCCGCCATCCGGGACCTGACGGATGCCGGCGAGCTGCTCCCGGTCGAGGTGCCGGGCTGGGGCCCCGCGGGCTCACCGGGAGCCGCCTGGCTGCACCGGGACGCCCGCCTGCCGCGCAGCGTGGACGCCGACGCGGTGCTCTCGCCCTTCGACCCGGTGGTCTGGAATCGGGGCCGGGCCCAGCGCCTGTTCGGCTTCCACTACCGGATCGAGATCTACACCCCGCAGCCCAAACGGGTCTTCGGCTACTACGTTCTGCCGGTGCTGCTGGGCGACACGATCGTCGGCCGGGTCGACCTCAAGAACGACCGCCAGGCGGGGGTGCTCCGGGTGCAGGCGGCCTGGTCAGAGCCCGGCGCGCCCCGCGACACGGCCGAACGGCTCGCCGGCGTGCTGCGCGAGACCGCCGCCTGGCAGGGACTGGGCGCGATCGACGTCCGGCCGCGCGGCACCCTCGCGGCCGCGCTGGCCGCAGAGCTCTGACAGTTCCCGTTCCGGTCGCTCTCGGGCGGCGGGAACGGCAGTTAGAACTTGCGGCCCATGGTGTGCAGGCGTTCGATCCGTTCCTCGATCGGCGGATGCGTGCTGAACAGCTTCGCCATCGCGCCCGGCTTCAGCGGGTTGGCGATCCAGAGGTGCGCCATCGACGTGTTCTGCTTGCGCATCGGCCGGGCGTAGGTCTCGAGTTTGGCCAGGGCGCTGGCCAGCGCGTCCGGGTTGCGGGTGGTCATCGCGCTCGTCGCATCCGCCAGGTATTCGCGCTGACGGGACACGGCCAGCTGCACCATGCTGGCCACCAACGGCGCCACGACCATGGCGACCAGCCCGAACACCATCACGACCGGGTTGCCGTTCTTGTTGTCGCGGCCGAAGAACGCCATCCGCAGGAACATGTCGGAGATGAAACCGACGGCGACGACCAGCCCGAAGACGACCATCGACACCCGGATGTCGTAGTTGCGCACGTGCCCGAGCTCGTGCGCCATGACGCCCTCGAGTTCGGAATCGGTCATGATCTCCAGCAGCCCGGTGGTGGCCGCCACGATCGCGTGTCGGGGGTCGCGGCCGGTCGCGAAGGCGTTCGGGGCCGGGTCGTTGATGACGTAGATCTCGGGCATCGGGGTGCCGGTCGTGATCGACAGGTTCTCGACGATGTTCCACAGCCGCGGATTCTCCGCCTTGCTGTTCAGGCGCACTCCACCGCTCAGGGCAACCGCCTGGCGGCCGGCCATGAAGTACTGCACCAGGGCGTAGCCGGAGGCGATCACGATCGTCATGATCAGGATGCCGTAGCTGCCCGGAGGACTGTAGACATAGTTGGCGAGCCAGCCGAGGCCCGCGATCATCACCAGGAACAGGATGATGATGAAGACCGTGTTGCGCTTATTGCGCGCTATCGCGCTGTACATATCGGCCGGCCGCTAGAACTGCACGCGAGGCGGCTCCGCGATGGCGGCGGAGTCGGACACCTCGAAGAAATCGCGCTGGGTGAAACCGAGATTGCGGGCGATCAGGTTGTTGGGAAAGACCTGGATCTTCGTGTTGAGCTCGCGCACGCCGCCGTTGTAGAAGCGGCGTGACGCCTGGATCTTGTCCTCCGTGTCGACCAGCTCGGCCTGGAGCTGCAGATAGTTCTGGCTGGCCTGCAGCTGCGGGTAGGCCTCGGCGACGGCGAAGATGCTGCGCAGGGCGGATTGCATGTGGTTCTCCGCGGCGGCGGCCTCGGCCGGGCCCTGCGCGCTAAGCGACTCGGCGCGCGCCTTGGTGACGTTCTCGAAGACCGCCTTCTCGTGCGCGGCGTAGCCCTTGACCGTTTCGATCAGGTTGGGGATCAGGTCGGCCCGCCGCTTCATCTGCACCGTGATGTCACTCCACGCCTCGTCGACGCGAACCTTGAGCGTGACGAGGGAATTGTAGGTAGCCCACAGGTAGATCCCGACGATGGCGACGAGTACAACGATGATGAGGACCGGGATGAGCCATTCCATGGCAGCTTCTCCTTGAGACGGGTGAGGCAATTCTGAGCGGGCGATTGAGCTTGTGTTTGAGAGAGGAGACACGGACTGAACAAGCTCGCCTCGGAGGCGTACTCGCAGTTCGTGACCATCATAACCGCGCGTCCTGAGGCTCCCATCCGCTTCCCATCAGACTCCAAGAATCGCCCCGGCGGTTGATCGACATTCCCGCAGCACGGGCGAATAATGCAGGAGTGACCTCCGAAACTTCCGCCGTCGTGGTGCGCGACCTTCGTGCCCGTCGCGGCGCGCATCCGGTTCTGCACGGCCTGAACCTCACGGTGCCCAGCGGGCTGGTCGTCGGCCTGATCGGACCCAGCGGATGCGGCAAGACCACCCTGATGCGGGCGATCGTCGGCGTTCAGATCGTGCGGTCCGGCACCGTGACCGTGCTCGGACGTCCCGCCGGTTCCGCGCCGCTCCGGCGCCGGGTCGGCTACGTCACCCAGGATGCCAGCGTCTACGACGACCTTACGGTGCGCCAGAACCTGCTGTACTTCCGCTCCGTGCTCGGGGTGCCCCTGGGCGACGTCGACCGGGTGATCGACGCCACCGACCTGGCCCCGTATGCGGGCCAGCTGGCCGGGTCCCTCTCCGGCGGCCAGCGCAGCCGGGTCTCCCTGGCCGGTGCGCTGCTCGGCTCGCCCGAGCTCCTGGTGCTCGACGAACCGACGGTCGGCCTGGACCCGGTGCTGCGGGTGGAGCTGTGGAGCCTGTTCCACCGCCTCGCGGCGGCCGGAACGAGCCTGCTCGTCTCCAGCCACGTGATGGACGAGGCCAGCCGCTGCGACCGGCTCCTGCTGATGCGCGGCGGTGAGATCCTCGCCGACGATACACCGGCGGGTCTCCTGGGCACCACCGGCACCCCCGATATCGAGGCGGCGTTCCTCGCGCTGATCGCGTCACATCCGTCGGTCGATGACACGTTCCCCGCCGGCCCGACGGACGCGGGCCATTCGTGAATCCGCGCCGCACCCTCGCGACGGCCGGACGGGTGCTCACCCAGATCCGGCACGACCCGCGCACCGTGGTGCTCCTGCTGGCCGTGCCCAGCCTGCTGATCGGGCTGCTGGCCTGGATCTTCTCCGACACCCGGGTCTTCGACACGGTCGGCCCGGCGATGATCGCCCTGTTCCCGTTCACGATCATGTTCGTCGTCACGAGCATCACGACCCTGCGGGAGCGGCGCACCGGAACCCTTGAGCGGCTGCTCTCTATGCCGCTCGGCAAGGGTGATTTCATCCTCGGCTACACGCTCGCGTTCGGTCTGCTCGCGGTGCTGCAGTCTTCGATCGCGGTCGGTTTCTCGGTCTGGGTCTGCGGGCTGGAGATCCAGGGCTCGATCTGGCTGCTGCTCGCCGTCGCGGTCGCCGACGCGATTCTCGGCACCACCCTCGGCCTATTGGCCAGCGCGTTCGCCCGCACCGAATTCCAGGTGGTGCAGTTCATGCCGCTGCTGGTCTTCCCGCAGATCCTGCTCTGCGGCATTTTCCTCCCCCGCGACCAGTTGCCGGACGCCCTTCAGGCGGTCAGCGACTGGCTGCCGCTCTCGCACGCCGTCGACGCGCTTCGGGCGGTGGCGACCGATTCGCAGGATGCCGCCTACGTCGCCGGCGAGCTGCTGATCATCGGCGCCTGGATCGTCGGCGCCGTCGTGCTCGGCTCGATCACCCTGCGCCGCCGCACCCCGTAGCCGCCTCCTACGCTGCGCCCACCACCCTCCGCGCGCATCCACTGCTCTGCCCTCCCGTGGCCAACTCAGGAGATCCCGCCAGAGTGGCGGCATCCGTCGCACTGGTCCGCGGCCTGCACCCCGCGGTAGCCGCGTTTCTCCTGAGTTAGCCACACACGGGCAGGCGGGATTTGGGTAGCGAGGCAGGCGTGACGGGGAAGGGGGCGGGTCAGCGGGCGGCGAGCACCTTCTGCAGCCAGCGGTAGGAGGACTTGGGCGTGCGGGGACGGGTTCCGTCGAGGAAGTCCACGTGCACGAGCCCGTACCGGCGGGTGTAACCGGCCGTCCACTCGAAGCTGTCCAGCAGGGACCAGATGAAGTAGCCGCGGAGGCTGACCCCGGCCGCGGTGCCGCCCGGGGCGACCGCGGCGAGCGCGGCCGTGAGGTGCTCGGCGAGGTAGTCGATCCGGGCCGGGTCGTGCACGGCTCCCCACTTGTCGGCCACGTCGGGAAAGGCCGCGCCGCCGGCCGTGACGTACACCGGCGGCAGGTCGTCGCTGTAGCGGTCCCGCAGCTCGCCCAGCGCCACGCCGAGGTACTCCGGGGCGAT
The DNA here is from genome assembly GCF_004403545.1 of Cryobacterium sp. TmT2-59. Lineage (NCBI taxonomy): Bacteria > Bacillati > Actinomycetota > Actinomycetes > Micrococcales > Microbacteriaceae > Cryobacterium > Cryobacterium sp. TmT2-59. Next base: position 49,117 of record NZ_SOGM01000103.1, read on the forward strand.
GGCGGCGCCGGACCCGGTCACCGGGAACTCGCGGAACGGGATCACGTGGAAGGGGAACGCGACCACCGTCTCGGCCGGCCCCTCCCGGGGCGGACCCTGCGGGGTCTTCGGCGCGGCCGGGCCGGCCTTGATCCGGGACGGCTGCACGTAGTTGAGGCCGTAGAAGTCCAGCGGCTGCCGGATGGTGCGCAGGTCGTCGGGGTCGGTCTCCAGCAGCAGCCGCAGCGGGACCGCGTACGGTTCGGGCGGTTCCGGGTAGCGGCCGAGCAGGACCGCGTCGGCGAACATCCGATTGTGCAGCACGTCGAACAGCTGCGCCGCCACCTCGTCGGCTTCCCGGCCGCTGGCGGCCTGCACGGGCGAGTGCGCGTTGGCGATTCCGATGCCGCCGCGCACATCGGCGGCGCGGAGCCCCTGCACGGCGAGGCCGTGGGCGAGCAGCTGGTGGTGGGCGGCCGGCAGGGCACCGAAGAGCCGGGCCTCCCCGGGCGCGTCGGTGCCCAGGGCATAGCCGTTCAGGGTCACCGTCGCGGGCTCGTTCAGGGTCACCCAGGAATCGATCCGGTCCCCGAAGGCCTCGCCGACCTGGTGCGCGTAGTCACCGAACCGCATCGCGGTGTCGCGGTTCAGCCAGCCTCCGCGGAGTTTCAGCGGGGTGTCCCAGTGGTACAGCGTCGCCATCGGGCTGATACCCGCCGCGAGCAGGCCGTCGAGCAGGCGGTCGTAGAACGCCAGGCCCGCGCGGCTGAGCGCCCCGCGGCCGTCCGGCTGCACCCGCGACCAGGCCAGCGAGAACCGGTACGCGTCACCGCCCAGTTCGCGGAGGAAGACGACGTCGTCGTCGACCCGGGTGAAGTGGTCGGTCGCCACCGAGGCGTTCGAACCGTCACGGATGCGGCCGGTCGCCGCCGTGAACGGGTCCCAGCTCGATTCCCCGCGTCCGCCCTCGCGAGCCCCGCCCTCGATCTGGAAGGCGGAGGTGGCCGTGCCCACGACGAAACCGTCCGGGAGCCGGTCGCCCAACTCTACGGCCCGGTGTTCCCAGGCGCGCGCCGCGGGGGTGTTGCTGTTGACTGGCTTGGTGCTCATCGACCCAAAACTCTTTCCAGATAGCTGTTGCTGAAGCGGCGCTCCGGATCAAGCCTGTCACGCACCGAGAGGAAGTCGCCGAAGTGCGGGTAGCTCTGGCGCAGCGAGTCCGCGTCCCGGTCGTGCAGCTTGCCCCAGTGCGGGCGCCCGTCGTGCGCGCGCATGATCGCTTCCACCGCGTCGAAGTACTCGGTCGGGTCCTCCCGGAAGTAGCGGTGCACGGCGATATAGCCGGTGTCCCGCCCGCTGGCGGTGGAGAGCCACAGGTCGTCGGCCGCCGCGGAGCGCACCTCGATCGGGAAGGAGATCCGCCAGCCGCGCTCCTCGATCAGGGCCCGCACCTCGCGCAGCGCCGCCGGCACCTGCTCGCGCGGCAGGGCGTACTCCATCTCCCGGAAGCGCACCGTGCGGCGGGTCACGAACACCCGGTTGGAGACATCCGTGAATTCACGCCGGCCGCTGAGGCGGGTGGCGAGCCGGTTGAACGGGGGCACCGCCCGGGGCGCCAGCCGGCCGAGCGCGCAGATGGCGCGGTAGGCCCCGTTCGCGAGCAGTTCGTCGTCGACCCAGCGGGAGACCCGGCCGAGCGGGGACCGGCCCGCGTCCGCCGGGAGTCGGGTGTTGGTCTTGGTCAGCGCGGTGTCCGTGTGCGGGAACCAGTAGAACTCGAAGTGGTCGGGGTTCTCCGACCGATCGAGGTAGGTGTCCAGCACCTCCTCGAGGGGTTCGGCGGCCTCGACGGCGCGCAGCAGGTACGCGGGCACGCACTGCAGGGTCAGGTCCACCAGGATGCCCAGCGCCCCGAGCCCGAGCCGGGCCGCCGGGAGCAGCTCGGCGTTCTCGGTCTCGCTCACGCGCAGCAGGGTGCCGTCGCCGGTGACCAGGGTGAGGGCCGTGATCTGGGTGGCGAGGCCGCCGAAACGGCCGCCGGTGCCGTGCGTGCCGGTGGAGGTGGCGCCGGAGATCGTCTGCCGGTCCACGTCGCCCATGTTCGCCAGGGCCAGGCCGTGGGGTTCGAGCAGCCGCGGCAGCTCGAACAGGCGGGTGCCGGCGGCGAGCGTGACCCGGCCCAGAACCGGGTCGACGCTGATCAGGCCGGCCAGGTCGAGCAGGTCCAGCTGCACGCCGCCGGCCACCGCGATCGCGGAGAAGCTGTGCCCGGACCCCACCGCCTTGATCCGCAGCCCGGCCTTCCCGGCCGACACCACCGCGCGCTGCACGGCGCCGACGCTGCGGGGCCGTTCGACGCGCACCGGCCGCACGCTCTGGTTGCGGGCCCAGTTGGTCCAGACCCCTCCGCTCGCACTCACAGGAAGGCCTTCCCCTCGCCGCGGTAGGTCGGCAGGATGTCGACCACCCGCCCGTTGTCGACCAGGGCGAATTCGTTCACGTGCTCGCTCAGCTCCCCGGATTTGGCGTGCCGCAGCCAGACCCGGTCGCCGACGGAGAGGCCGGCCGCTCCGGGCCCGGTCAGCGGGGTCTGCACCTCGCCGGCCATCTCCCGCGGCATCAGGCGCAGGCCCTCCGGCCAGACCAGGCGCGGCAAGCGGTCGCGGCCGGGCACCCCGGAGGCCACCCAGCCTCCACCGAGCAGCGTACCCGTGGCCGGGCTCGGCTTGCGCACGATCGAGAGGGCGACCGCGGCGGCCGGCGCGGGCCGGAAACTGGCGTAGTGGTCGAACAGGTGCCCGCCGAAGAAGCCGCTGCCGGCGGCGATGTCGGTGACGGATGCGTCGGCGCGGGTGGTCTCCAGCGAACCGGTCCCGCCCCCGTTCACGAACTCGAGCGCGACGATCTCGCGCACCGCGGCGACGGCCGCGCTGCGCCGGTCCGCGATCTCGGCCACGGACCGCCGCCGCACCCAGCGGTTGACCCGCCCCTGCACCGGTTTGCCGGCCGGGCGGTCGCCGATTCCGGCCACCTGCGCCTCGTAGGCCATCAGGCCGACCAGGGAGAAGCCGGGCCGGGCCACGACGGCGGCGGCAAGGCTGCGGGCATCCGCCGGGGTGTGCACGGGCGAGCGCCACACGCCCAGGTGGCCGAGCACCGGGGCGTCCCAGGCGGCATCGAGTTCCAGGCAGACCCGGATCGGGGCCCGGCCGGCCGGCGGGAGCACGGCGTCGATTTCGTCCAGCTGCGCGACCGAGTCGATCATCAGCGTGACCGTCGCGGCCAGGTGTGGCGAGGTGCCCAGCCGCCGGATCGCGGACCGGTCGGCCGTGGGGTAGCCGACGACGACATCCGTCACCGTCTCGGCCAGCCAGAGCGCCTCGGCGAGCGTGTACGCGAGGACCCCCTGGAAACCGGGGAGGGTCAGGAGGGCCTCGATCACGCCGCGCACCCGGATCGACTTCGTCGCCACCCGGATCGGGGTGCCGCCCGCACGACCGAGGAGGGACCGGGTGTTGTGCCGCAGCGCGTCCAGGTGCAGGGCGGCGACGGGGGTCTCCAGCTGCGCCGTGGCGGCGGTCAGTCCGGGCCAGTACTGCCCGGGGGTCAGCCAGGGCTGCGACGCCGGCCGGGAGCCGAGGTCGAGGCCCATCAGCGCACCGCCTTCACCCGGGTGACCGCGAGGGCCCCGCCGAAGGCGCAGAGGCCCGCGAGCACGAACAGGGCCTGGAAGCCGCCGCCCACGGCGACCGTGAACGCCCCCAGCAGCGGCGCGAGCGCCTGCGGCACCGCGGTGGCGATGTTCATGATGCCGAGGTCCTTGCCGCGGGCGGCCGGGTCGGGCAGCACCTGGGTGGCCAGCGCCTGGTCGACGGAGAGGAAGCAGCCGTAGCCGAGACCGAGGATGCCGGCGGCCACCATCGCGACGCCCAGGTCGGGGATGAAGGCGAGCAGCAGCGCCGCGAACCCCTGCAGGCCGGCGGCGACGAAGACGAAGCCCTTGCGGATGCCCAGCGCGTCGCTCCACCGGCCCAGGAAGATCGACGCCAGGATCACGAACACCATGTAGACGAGGGTGAGCAGGATCAGGTCGTCTTCCGCATTCTCGTCGTTCAGCCCGAACATCAGGAAGTAGAGCAGCAGGGTCGTGCCGAACGCGTTGCCGAAGCTGACCAGCACCCGGCTGAGCAGGGTCCAGCCGAAATCGGGGTGCTCCCGCGGGCTGATCCAGAGGCTGGACAGAAGGCCCAGCACGGTCACCGGCGCGCGTTGGTGCGGCTGGAGCACCGCGTCGGGCAGCAGCAGGAACGGAACCGCCAGGACCAGCAGGAGCACCGCTACGACCAAATAGCCGGCGAACTGGCCGGTGAACAGCATCGTCACGAGCAGCAGGCCCACGATGATGCCCACCGCCTGCGGGGCGCTCAGCCAGCCGGACACGTACCCGCGCTGGTCGACCGGGACCTGGTCCGAGATGGTGGCGGTGAGCGCGGCCGTCATCACGCAGAAACCGGTCAGGGCGAGCGCCCAGAAGAACCCGATCCCCAGCATGGTGGTCTGCGCGCCGAGCAGCAGCAGGGCGGCCGCGAAGAGCACCGCCCCGCCGGCGATCCAGGGTCGGCGACGGCCGAACCGGGAGGTCGTGCGGTCGGACAGCGCCCCGGTCAGCGGGTAGGCCACGATCGCGCACAGGCCGGCGATGCCCGAGATCACGCCGAAGGCCACGACGCTGTCCACCCAATTCTCGGGCTGGAGGCGCCGGTCGATCTGGGCCGGCAGGAGGAGCTGCACCGGGGTGAGCTGCGCCATCCAGATGCCGAGCCAGGCCGTCGCAAAGACGGCGATCCAGCGCCCGGGAACGCGCCGGTTCGGTTCGGCGAAGACGGAGCCGGAGCCGGAGCCCGCGAGTAGGTTCGGTGCGCTCATGCGCCGTCCCGTTCTGGTTGGTGGGCGGGACAGATGACCCGATTTTTCAGTATGCACCATGCCCGGAAGATCACGAATGTGTCGCGGTGCAACCGGCACGGCGTGTCCGGCGTTGACTTTGAGGCCCCCACCCCCTGAAATGGTCACGGGGGGAAATCATGGTTGGGACACGCTTCACCGGATCGGGCTCATCGCGGGCCCGTCGGTCCTACCGCGCCGGCCGTCTCCTTGCAGGGGTCCTTCTGCTCGGCTTCCTCGTTCCGGCCCTCCTGGCGGGCGGCTCCGTCGGGTCCGCGGTCGCCGCCACTTCCTCCCCCACGCCGGCCCCCGCGCCGACCCCCGCAGCGACCCCCGCAGCGACACCGGCGCCGACCCGGTCGTCGGCGCCGCCCACCGTCTCACCGACGATCACCGGTCCACGGCCGGGCAGTTTCGTCGGCAGCGGCAGCACCACCGTCTCCGGCACGGGCGAGCCCGGCCAGGAGATCCAGCTCCTGTCGGCGTTCCCGGGCGAGGACCCGTCCTGCATCCTGGTCGTCGACGACTCCTCGGAGTGGAGCTGCACGGGGGTGCGCCTGCCCAGCGGCCCGTCGGTGCGGCTGCGGGTCGTGGTCACCGCCGACCCGGCCTTCGCCGCGGAGCAGACCATCGCCGTGCTGGCCGCACCGGTCGTGACCGGCGGGCCGAGCGGCCAGGCGGCATCGAACGGCGTGGTGCGCGGGACGGCGTACCCGAACGCATCCGTCATCGTCCGCCTGGCCGACGGCAATCGCTGCACGGCGACGGCCGACACCTCCGGCGCCTGGACCTGCGCATTCGGCGGGCGCCTTGCCAGCGGGGCCGCCGAGGTCACGGCAGCCCAGCAGGCCACCTTCAGCCTGCCCTCCTGGTCGAATGAGAGCGCCGCCATCGCCCTCCTGTTCGACGTCGACCGGCCCGCGCCGCCGACCGTGACCGAGCCGGCCGCGGGCGGACGGGTGCCGCTGGACCGGGCCACCTACGCCGGTTCCGGGGAGAACGGTTCGACCGTGACGGTCTTCGCGGGCGCGTACTCGGTCTGCAGCGGCGTCGTCGCCGGCGGCTCCTGGACCTGTTCCGCCGGCGGCGTGGCCGCCGGTTCGTACGCCGTGATCGCGGTGCAGCAGGATGCCGCGGGCAATGTGGGCCAGGGCAGCCCCGCCTTCACCCTCGCCTACGGCCCGGCCGCACCGGCACCGGCCGCCGGCCGGGCGACCCCCTCTCCGCGGGCATCCGCTCCACTCGCCGCCGCGACCGCGACCGCGGCGCCCGCGCCGGAACCGGCC